>NZ_JAWJUW020000208.1:0-206 GCF_033052795.2 Halovibrio sp. HP20-59 | reverse complement strand
GATTTTGCTTAGCCACCAAGGTTACACGATCGACCAGATCAGTAGCATCCTGGCGGTACAACGCAATGCCGTGGCGGACTGGTTCAAGCTCTGGAAGGCCTCGGGGCTTGAGGGGCTGATAGATAAACCCCGTGGCGGGCGCCCGCCTGTCCTGACCGAGGACGACCGTGTCTGCCTACAGCAGCTGGTGGAAGAACACCCCCACC
>NZ_JAWJUW020000207.1:0-218 GCF_033052795.2 Halovibrio sp. HP20-59 | reverse complement strand
CCCGAGATGGAGTTGCCAGAGTTCAACGACTTACACGAGCTACATGAGGTACATCACATGTTGGCAGAACGCATTAAGCAATGGCCTGAGCGCTGGGAAGAAAAAGGGCGTTTGGAAGGCCGGCAGGAAGGTCGGCAAGAAGGTCGGCAAGAGGGACAATTAGAAGCCAAACGCTCAACGGCCCGCAATCTACTAGCCTTCGGCGTGCTCAGCAAAGA
>NZ_JAWJUW020000206.1:0-227 GCF_033052795.2 Halovibrio sp. HP20-59 | reverse complement strand
ACTGGGGTGAAGTCGTAACAAGGTAGCCGTAGGGGAACCTGCGGCTGGATCACCTCCTTAAACGATGCGTCACAGTCGGTAAGCGTCCACAATGAATTACCTGATCAGATAGCTGTCGATGAGCAGTGATAAGCCAGCCGCCTCCGGCGCTGTCTTATCACTGCTTATAGCAGTCGCTCTTTAACAATGTATATCATGCTGACAAGAACACTTCGTAAGAAGTGGTC
>NZ_JAWJUW020000205.1:0-229 GCF_033052795.2 Halovibrio sp. HP20-59 | reverse complement strand
GACGACTACAAGCTGTTGGCCACGATCCCCGGCGATCAGGCCTTCCAGTCGCTCGACGCGTCGCGCTGCCCCCTGATCAAGAAGTAGATCGATCGATGGCGCCGGCTTCGTCCGGCGCCGCTTATCGTCCAACACAGGAAATCGCCATGCCCGGTACGATTCTGCAAAGCCTCGATCGCGGTCTCTTGACCATTACGATGAACCGGCCCGAGCGACGCAATGCGATCAA
>NZ_JAWJUW020000204.1:0-229 GCF_033052795.2 Halovibrio sp. HP20-59 | reverse complement strand
GCCCGACGGCAGCCCGCTGCTGATCACCCGCAACACACAGTCCGACACGCTCAGCCGTGCGCTGGACGAGCAGTGGGACCGGGCCCTGCGCGAGCTCGGCATCCGCATGCGCCTGAAGGTGCAGCAGTGGCCCGAGAACTTCAAGGCCGCGCAGGCCGGCCAGTACCAGATGTGGTCCCTGGCCTGGTCGGCCGGCAACTCCGATGGCCAGGGCGCGCTGCAGCTCTAC
>NZ_JAWJUW020000203.1:0-229 GCF_033052795.2 Halovibrio sp. HP20-59 | reverse complement strand
CACCTCACTAAACTATGACTTGGGCTAACGAGATTTGACGAATGGTGACTGGAGTTCAGTCTTGTGCTCTTCAGATCTCCTTTATTCATTTTTAGAACCTCTCGTGCGCTGCCGCCCAGGCAGCTCAGAAATCAGGCGGGTCTAGGATGACAGATCGGAAGAGCGTCGGTTAGGGAAAGAGTGACCTCAAATCCGTGGGTGATGGTGGGTGGCGGGGCGGGCTGGTGGC
>NZ_JAWJUW020000202.1:0-230 GCF_033052795.2 Halovibrio sp. HP20-59 | reverse complement strand
GCACGACCGTTACCCGAACCTGTAGCAGGTCCTTACGCGTGAGAAGGCCAACAAGGATGCCGCTTATCGGGTCCGTTACGGGAACGCGCCCTTGACCAGTGGCCATCATGATGTCGAGGGCGCGGGCGACAACGTCATCGGGGTGAACAACGGCCAGCGCGGCGTCCGAGATCCACTCTTCCAGGCTTTCTCCGGGATGCCGGCCCTCGGTCTTCCAGCGCAAGGCATCG
>NZ_JAWJUW020000201.1:0-230 GCF_033052795.2 Halovibrio sp. HP20-59 | reverse complement strand
CCGGCGTGCCCAGGACCAGCTCGAGCGGGCCGAATCCCACTACGAGAAACCCGAGCGCCTGCACCGCGACGCCGAGCATCGAGCCCGAATCGCGTTTGCTCGTCACTTCGGTGCCCGCTGCGCCGCGCCTGCCCTTGGCGGCGAGCAGTGCCGCGACCCAGACGAACATGCTGCCGAAAAGCGCGGCGACCGCGTAGATGCTGGTAGGTTCGGGATGGACGAGCGCGATC
>NZ_JAWJUW020000200.1:0-230 GCF_033052795.2 Halovibrio sp. HP20-59 | reverse complement strand
CGAGAAATTTCATGACCGTTGACGCCTTCAAAATTGCAGTCAGCATCTCGCTGGTCGAGAACGTGACGCGTGGACTGGCTTCGCTGTCGCGATACTTCAAAGCTGCCGACGCAGATGCCAAGGCTCTGGAGGCACGCATTGCCAAGATCGGCAAGATGGCGGCCGCCGGGGGTATTTTAGCTGCTGCCGGGGCGGGCGGCCTGAAATTGCTTCAAGGCCCGCTGGAAGAG
>NZ_JAWJUW020000199.1:0-231 GCF_033052795.2 Halovibrio sp. HP20-59 | reverse complement strand
TCAGAATGCGGGTTGCTTCTGCTATTCCAGCCAGTGTCGCAACCGGGGCAAGAAACCGGACGTCGCCCTGACTGGCAAAATTCGCGTTCTGGAATCCCGCAAGATTGTAACCCGTCCCGTTTTCCCGACCACTGGTCAAGAACCGGACATCGTTCTGGAAATCAATCAGATCGGCGGCGACATTGAAGGTCGCTTGCGTGCTCGCCGACGACGGCGTCAGCGACAGTGCTG
>NZ_JAWJUW020000198.1:0-231 GCF_033052795.2 Halovibrio sp. HP20-59 | reverse complement strand
CCCAGCAAGGACATCGGCCGCTTCCGCCAGAGTCGGAGCTGCCGCTTGGAGAAGTTCCCGATTCTTGCGGCGCAACGACCCCAGAACGTCACCACCGAGTTGCGGCGCGACGTCCACCGAAAGATTGACGTTAGAATGCCGACAGCGTTGCCATGAATCGATGACGATATCTCGTACGGGCGAGCGGTCCAGACCCACGCCTGCGACGAAATTTTCCCAAGCCTTGCAGAC
>NZ_JAWJUW020000197.1:0-231 GCF_033052795.2 Halovibrio sp. HP20-59 | reverse complement strand
GTTAACAGAACTTGCTCTTGGTGGGGCGTTGGCCTCAGGCACCTTTGCTTTGCCTGGATCTTTCTTTCACTTCGAGTGAAGGTGGATGCTGTCGCAATTTATTACTCAAGATACCACCAACCATCACTTCGACGACGCGTCGCAAGTAGCTGGTGCCAATGTTATATGGTAGAACCACCAATCAAGCCTCGAGTCTTGCGCCGCTGATACTGTCAGCACCTCCAAGACACA
>NZ_JAWJUW020000196.1:0-231 GCF_033052795.2 Halovibrio sp. HP20-59 | reverse complement strand
ACAGCCGACGCCATCGGCGTAGACGGTGGTCTGTTGCGATGGTCCCCACGGGGTGGAAGCCCGCGTAAAGACCTCGCGCCGGGTGAGCGCGGCACGCTGGCGCTGATGCTCGGCGTTTTCGTGAACGCGGACGCGGAAGGCGGCGATATCCGCGACCTCGCCGCTGTGGCCGTAGAAATCGGACCGCTTCCATTCTTCCATCGGGTCACGCAGCCGCCAGGCTGACGCGAC
>NZ_JAWJUW020000195.1:0-232 GCF_033052795.2 Halovibrio sp. HP20-59 | reverse complement strand
GCCACGTCGGGCAGCGCGGCGGCAGGACGGCGGGGCTTGCGGGATGCGGGTCGGGTCATGAACAGGTCGTCGGCTGGCGCGGGATTGTCCTAGTGAAGCCAGCGCCGACAAAAAATATAGTCATCGCTATATTAAATCGACACACCCGGAGACACCGATGCACCGCACCCGCAGCCCGCGCCTCAGCGCGATCGCCCTGTCGGCCATGGCCCTGTGCGCTCAGGCCCAGACC
>NZ_JAWJUW020000194.1:0-232 GCF_033052795.2 Halovibrio sp. HP20-59 | reverse complement strand
CCCAGCGCATAGTCGCCGGCCTTCAGGGCCTGCAGCCGTTGCAGATAGCTGCTGGCCAGCGGCGTGGCCTCGCCGCGCAGCGCGCGCAAATGCCAGCGTACCCAGCGGGCATAGCTGTCCGGGCTGACGGTGGTGCCGTCGCCGGCCGGCCGCAGCACTTCGAGCCAGGCCGCGCTGTCGGCATCCTCGGGCGGCACCGCGCTGAGGCGGGCCTGGGCTCCGGCGTGGCCGA
>NZ_JAWJUW020000193.1:0-232 GCF_033052795.2 Halovibrio sp. HP20-59 | reverse complement strand
CTGGCGCTTGCGGCGCGACCTTCGAGCGCGCCCCTCGGCCCGACAGCGACATGGACCTCATCCCGATCCGATCAATCCGCGCACGGGACGTCACCCGACGGATTAGGAACCTCCGTCGCGAACACGTGTTGATCGCCGCAAAGCTGCGCGCCGAACGCCGCGCGACCAATCAGAGGACCGGACCATGAAGCATACCGTTATCGCCGCAGCCTGCGTGCTGCTCGCAGGACCA
>NZ_JAWJUW020000192.1:0-233 GCF_033052795.2 Halovibrio sp. HP20-59 | reverse complement strand
GGACGAGTATCAGCTTCAGATTCCCGCCCTGTCTGTTGATGAAAAGCTGCCCGTTGCCGTTCTCTTGAACCTACCAGATGACGCGCTTGACGCAGCCTCCGTTGCTAAGAAACGTGCTATCTTGAATCGCACTCCATTTCCCGAAGAGATAGTTCGATCTTTTGCACCATACGGAGAAAACAGTCTAGAAAACTGTTCACGGGAAATCGAAACGTTACTTAAGGCTGGCGACC
>NZ_JAWJUW020000191.1:0-233 GCF_033052795.2 Halovibrio sp. HP20-59 | reverse complement strand
CGAGCTTAAAAGTTGCTCTTGGCGTTTGCAACTCCACGTCAAGCGGCCCCGCTCCCTGGAAGACCGGTCCTACGACTTCGGTCCAGACCTTTACTTTCTGGACCGCACTAGCTCTCTCCATCTCCATAGCTAGTTTATGAGCAAAAGAGGATAGGCTTGAATGTCCTGCGCGGCGCAAGATCGACCGCACCTCCGGGGCCGTGAGCGGATAGGCCGCGTTACCCGCCCGATTG
>NZ_JAWJUW020000190.1:0-233 GCF_033052795.2 Halovibrio sp. HP20-59 | reverse complement strand
ATATCTGCCAGGGGGAGAAGCTCACGGACACAGTCAATGCTGCAAACAAGCGTCTATTTCTGCATCCGTACTTCGACCAGTTTATCGACCAGCAGGTGCTTCATCTCGATATCGGCGAGCCCTACGACGCACCAATGACCATCACGCTCACGCCGCATCCTGGGTTGGATCCCCTGCAGACGGCACTCGTGGCGCGCCACTTGGAACACATTGCGATTGCTAAGCGCTATCAC
>NZ_JAWJUW020000189.1:0-233 GCF_033052795.2 Halovibrio sp. HP20-59 | reverse complement strand
AACGCAGGCGATGGAATCTCGTGCCGGAACAGCACACAGATCGTGCGCAGACGGCGCAAGGCAACACGCATCTGGTGCACACCTTCGGCGCCAGATTCCTGCTTTGCCACAGCGTGGTTGCTCAAGAGATGGTGCCAGCAGGCCGCGACCAGCAGCGCGACGACATCATCAACGGTATGCTCGGCCGTGATGTTAACGGGTTCGCTTCTTGCCGCAGGCTGCACGACATCGAA
>NZ_JAWJUW020000188.1:0-234 GCF_033052795.2 Halovibrio sp. HP20-59 | reverse complement strand
AAACAAATATTTTGGATTAGTTATTTTGGCGATGTTTATCATAATTCTAAATCTCCATCATGTGTTATTTCCGCTTTACGAAGTGAAGCAAGTTTCTTCAAACTATCAACATTTCTATTTATCTTGTTCTCTATTCTCTGTTCTAATGTTGTTTCATTTGACTGGATTATATTTCCACTTCCTGAATGGGTGGTTGTTAAAGCATCTAATCATTCACCAGTTTGAACAGCAATA
>NZ_JAWJUW020000187.1:0-235 GCF_033052795.2 Halovibrio sp. HP20-59 | reverse complement strand
CCGCGCTCGCCTGAGCGCCGCCGGCCGAGTGGCGGCAGCCCGGCAAACTCCCAATCGCCCGGCCGCCAGCGCGCACCCACAATCGCCGCCTCCCGGCATGCGGCGGCGCCCTTGAGTCACACAAACTTACCGACCTCGTACAAAACGCAAGACGGACATCGCCGGGTCGCCCGCAAGATGAGCCGCATGCTGGCGTTGGCGGTTTTGCCCTGGGGATGCGCGGCCGGGGCGGCCA
>NZ_JAWJUW020000186.1:0-235 GCF_033052795.2 Halovibrio sp. HP20-59 | reverse complement strand
GCATCCAAGTCACGAATTACCGGGTTTGGGCGGCCAAGCCGGTGGTCTACGCCGGCGACCGACCGCACGACTCCGAGTGGCTCAAGTCGAACCAGGCCGCTAACACCCAAGCCACACAGCCCGCAGCGCAGTGAACACCGCCATGGCCACACCACCCCTTCTCCGAAAGACCAACGTGTCCCGCAGTGCGCCTACCGCTCCGGCCGGTATTCGGGCGCTTCGCGGCGCCCGGGCC
>NZ_JAWJUW020000185.1:0-230 GCF_033052795.2 Halovibrio sp. HP20-59 | reverse complement strand
GTTCCGTGCAAGTACCGGGCTTTGATGATTATGGCCATCTCACCCCGCCATGCCGCCTCGTATCCGCTTCCTGTTCGGCTAGGCGCCCCCGTCGAGCCAGCGTTTTGCCTTAGGCTTCCTTCAGATTCCACCTCACGGTGGACACCCTTGCCATCGGCTAGCACTTCCCCTTGCCGGGCGTGCAGGGGACTTTCACCCCCAAGTCATCCTGAGGCACCACCCTCAGGAAT
>NZ_JAWJUW020000184.1:0-235 GCF_033052795.2 Halovibrio sp. HP20-59 | reverse complement strand
ACTGCACGCGGGCCTGCGGGGCAGTGGTGTCGAGACGTATGTCCAGCCCGCGCGGGGCGCCGCCGGCCAGCTCGATCTGCTTGATCACGCCGCCGGCCTCGTAGACCAGCGTGCTGCCCAGCGCGTCGACGCTGCGCACGTCCCACTGGGTCTCGCGGGTCAGCTGGCGCAGCGCCTGGGTGACCGGGTTGAAGGCGAACAGATTGGCCGCGCCATCCGCGCGGTCGGAGATGAA
>NZ_JAWJUW020000183.1:0-236 GCF_033052795.2 Halovibrio sp. HP20-59 | reverse complement strand
CCGGGGCGCTGCTGCTGGGCGACGTGCAACTGCCGCCGCCGCCCGGCGAACCGCGGCTCAACGAGCCGGTGTTCTTCGACGCCACCGTGCGCGGCGAACGGCTGCGGCTGGTGTCGCTGGACCTGCACCTCGGCGCCGCCGGCGCGGCGGACTCGACGATGCGGGTGCAGATCGCCCGCTCCAGCGCGCCGAGCGAGCTGCTGGCCCGCCAGATGCTGCTGGACACCGCGCTGCCG
>NZ_JAWJUW020000182.1:0-236 GCF_033052795.2 Halovibrio sp. HP20-59 | reverse complement strand
AATGAATTGGCGTGCGATCCGTCCACCATCCTGACGTTGCCTTGCGATGTTCTTGTGCCGGCGGCCACCGAGCGCGTCATTGACGCGAATATCGCCGAAAGGCTGCAATGCAAGGTTCTCGCCGAGGGCGCGAACGGTCCCACCACACCCGACGCCGATCTCGTGCTCGAAAAGCGCCAGGACGAAATTTTCCTGATCCCGGACATTCTCTGCAATGCCGGTGGTGTCGTGGTCAG
>NZ_JAWJUW020000181.1:0-236 GCF_033052795.2 Halovibrio sp. HP20-59 | reverse complement strand
CCGGGTGGACGATGCCCTGTGCCGCGGCTGCGGCGAATGCGAGCAGGCTTGCCCCTACAACGCCGTCACCGTGGAGGAGGTCGAGCCGGGGCAATTCCGGGCCAGTGTCCGCGCCGCGATGTGCAAGGGCTGCGGGGCCTGCGCCGTGGCCTGCCCCACCGGCGCGGCGTCGGTTTACAACTTCGAGGAGCAGACCATCCTGGACATGGTGCAGGCGGCCCTGCGCTAATACGAGG
>NZ_JAWJUW020000180.1:0-237 GCF_033052795.2 Halovibrio sp. HP20-59 | reverse complement strand
CCGTCGGCGATTGCACGGGGCGCGCCGGTCATGGGCAGCGAAGGCGGCTGAACCCACGGCTTCCGACGGCGCGGCTGCGATACCAACGCTGGGCGTCCCGACGCTGAGCTGCGCCCCAGCGAGCTCGCCGGGCCCGCAGTGCCGGGCCTTAGCCTGCCCAGCCGACATGCTCGGCGGCGTGTTGCTCGGCACGATCGGCACTGGACCCAACCGAACATCCGGCGCGGCCGGCCGCGC
>NZ_JAWJUW020000179.1:0-238 GCF_033052795.2 Halovibrio sp. HP20-59 | reverse complement strand
GCATTTGCATTTTACCGATCTCAGAGATCGATCAGGTCAGGCGCAGCGCGTTCACGCCGATCCAGCAGCCGGCGATCAGGAAGCCGATGCCGCTCAGGACGCGCAGCCAGCGCCAGGGCAGGGCCGCCCAGCTCCGCTCGCCGAGCAGTGCGGCGACGAACGCCACGCCGAACGCGCCGATCGATGCGCCGGCCGCCGCGAACCAGGCCTGGCCGCCGGTGGCGAGCGCGAGCGTGAA
>NZ_JAWJUW020000178.1:0-238 GCF_033052795.2 Halovibrio sp. HP20-59 | reverse complement strand
AGCCGCGCACTGAGGCCGCGGCCGCGTGACCAGCAGCGTCACGCTCATGCCGGCAGGTAGGCCCCGGCACCAAGCTCGCGCAGGCCGGCGGCGACTTGCTGGCCCAGGGCACGAGCGGACGCCCCATCCCCCACCTCGGCGGCCATCGCAAAGCGCAGCAGCGGCGAGCGGTGGACCTCGGCATGCCCGAGCGCCGCGTCGAGCAGCAATCGGCTGCCCTGCCACCGCGCGTGCGCCG
>NZ_JAWJUW020000177.1:0-239 GCF_033052795.2 Halovibrio sp. HP20-59 | reverse complement strand
TTGCGTGTCCGAGATCCCGGAGCTGAACCACCTGCAGGCGACGCGTCCCGAC
Organism: Halovibrio sp. HP20-59; assembly: GCF_033052795.2. NCBI lineage: Bacteria > Pseudomonadati > Pseudomonadota > Gammaproteobacteria > Oceanospirillales > Halomonadaceae > Halovibrio > Halovibrio sp. HP20-59. The sequence goes on along the minus strand of NZ_JAWJUW020000177.1, from coordinate 187 downwards.
GTCCAGGTCGTCGGCGTGACCTTCGACCCGCTGCCCACCACGCGCATGCTGGCCGCCAAGCACGGCATCCGCTACACGACGCGGTCCGACGCTAAGGCCAGCATCGACCCACTGCGACTGCAGGGCTACCCGACACTGCTGCTGGTCAAACCCGACGGCACACTGGCCGCGGTGAAAAGCGGCGGTG
>NZ_JAWJUW020000176.1:0-239 GCF_033052795.2 Halovibrio sp. HP20-59 | reverse complement strand
CCGGCCACCGGCCCGCTGGCGGAGCCGCCATCGGCACTGACACGGATGGTGTCGCAGAACGTCAGCCAGCTCAGCCAGAACTTCGTGCGCCACGAGGCCCAGTTCCTGGAGTTCCGGGCCGGCCGCGGCAGGGCCGCCGCGGCACAGCCCATCGTCGACGCCCATGGGGGCCAGTTGCGCGCCTACGAGCTGCTCGGGCGCTGCGCCCACCCCGAGCTGCCCGGTTCGCCGATGCATCT
>NZ_JAWJUW020000175.1:0-239 GCF_033052795.2 Halovibrio sp. HP20-59 | reverse complement strand
CGGGAGCGTGAGTCCGAGAAGGAGCTGCGGACACGGGCCGCAGAAATCCTGGCACTGGTCGGTATTGAACGCCGCTCGCGCGAAATGGCAGGCTCACTCGCCTATGGCGATCAGCGCCTTCTGGGTGTTGCGCTGGCGCTGGCTGCGGACCCTTCGATGCTGCTGCTCGAAGAGCCGGTCTCGGGCATGAACGCGACGGAGACGGCGCGGTTTATGCAACTCCTGGATACGTTGCGCGG
>NZ_JAWJUW020000174.1:0-239 GCF_033052795.2 Halovibrio sp. HP20-59 | reverse complement strand
GCAGCGGGCCGCGGGCCTGCTGAGAAATCAGCACCGCGTGATGCAGCATCGGCACGCACAGGCCCATCAATGCCATCGCCAGCGAGGTCTGGCGCAGCCGCAGCCGCTGGGCGGGTTCCGTCCCCAGCCACAGGTCGATCAGACGATGGATGCGCGATGGCGCCATCCGGCTAGCCTAACTCGCAGGCGGCCGGTTGGTGTGTCAGGGCTTGCCCGCTGGGCGGCGGTGGGCGATCGGC
>NZ_JAWJUW020000173.1:0-239 GCF_033052795.2 Halovibrio sp. HP20-59 | reverse complement strand
CGACGCCGTAACTCCAAAGGTCGAGCCAGCGGGTCTGGTCGAGGCGCGTCTGCGCGAGGTTCAGGTAGAAATTGACCTGCGTGTCGGGATAGGCGGTGGCGTCGGCGAACTCGGGGAAGTCGCCGCGGAACTGTGCGTTGGTGACGACCGCGGGAGTCGGCGTCGTCACTTGCCGCCCCTGCCCTTGCGCGTCGTCGCGGTCTCGGCTGCGGCGTCAGGCGTGACGCCGGCGGCGGTTA
>NZ_JAWJUW020000172.1:0-239 GCF_033052795.2 Halovibrio sp. HP20-59 | reverse complement strand
CCCAGCACAGGGGTGATGATGACGAAGACGATGGACCGGCGGAGGCTGTTGCGCGGGGCCGGGCTTGGCGCCGGTGGGCTTGCGCTCGCCGCATGGATGCCCGCCTGGGCCCAGAGCGTCTCCCCTGGCCTGGCGCCCGACCTGCCGACCGTTTCCGGAGAGGACATCAGGCTCCGGATCGCCCGGCAGCGCATGGCGATCGACGGCCGGCAATATCGGGCGATCGGCGTCAACGGCAC
>NZ_JAWJUW020000171.1:0-240 GCF_033052795.2 Halovibrio sp. HP20-59 | reverse complement strand
GTCCATTCGAACCCTGCCGCAGCCGGCTGCTTGAGCTGCAGGTCGGCAGCTGTAGCTCCGGACCAAGCAATCGAACAAATACCAGTCATGCAGAGCACAAGTTTCTGCTTCATGCGTATCGACCAATGATCCCCTCGCAACACTGCGACGATCTTGGGCGGCCGGTGCAGCCCAGCATCCCATCTTCTCGATTGATACTCTATCCCCAGCATGTCTTGGAAGTGAGAAGGTGCTGGCTAA
>NZ_JAWJUW020000170.1:0-240 GCF_033052795.2 Halovibrio sp. HP20-59 | reverse complement strand
ACTTGCAGTCCTTGAACTCGGCGCCCAGGAAGGACGCGCCGGAGCTGCCGTAGCGCGGGATCTCGAGGTTTTTTTCAGTCAGGCTTGACCTCCACGACACGGAGCTGCTTCACCCAGCACACCAGGTGCTCTCGCCAGTCCGGCGCGCTCGCATGCGCCAGGTCGGGGACGCAGGTCTTGTCCTCAGACTCGACGACGCGGGGGACGTTGGTGCAGGCACTGGCGCCAGCAGTACCGGCC
>NZ_JAWJUW020000169.1:0-241 GCF_033052795.2 Halovibrio sp. HP20-59 | reverse complement strand
CAGCCGCTGGGTCGCCCGGCTGGGCCTGCCATTTCCAGGCCAATCCGGCCGGCGGTTGGGCGCGTGAATATACCGCCACGCCCTCCAGCCCAGCGCTGGCGGCGCCGGTCGCCACAAGTAAAGCCAGCCGATCCGCGTCCAGCAGGCGCAGCCGCGCCGCCGGGGCATAGTGGGCCGCGAGGGTGCCCGAGGCCTTGGGCGCCTGGGCGTCCGGCGCCACCAGCGGCTCGCCCAGCGCGGC
>NZ_JAWJUW020000168.1:0-241 GCF_033052795.2 Halovibrio sp. HP20-59 | reverse complement strand
CCCCCCCCCCGCCATCAGATTCCCCGCCACCCCACCCCCCGCCCCCCGCCACTGAGGCCACTCCTTCCCCCCACGCCGCTCGTCCGATCTCCTCGTCAGCAAGGTTGGGGTTACCGCCTTTCGCTGGCATGGCGCCGATACCATTGATAGCGGAGCGATAGAGCCCAACTCACACCTCCTGTCAACAGGCGTCCAATGCAGGCTAAGCGGCCAGCAGAGGTAGAGCGGGAAAGACGGAGGC
>NZ_JAWJUW020000167.1:0-241 GCF_033052795.2 Halovibrio sp. HP20-59 | reverse complement strand
AAGACAAAGACATTTATTAAATTTTACAGAGCGAACGCTTTTGCGGCAGGGGAACTGATACCGCCCCTTACCATCGGAATTTAATCAGCACCCGCGAGAAAACGTGTATCTTAAAAAGGCGCATCTTCATCATCCATTGGAAGATCGTTCATCTTACTTCCGGTTTGAATATATAATTTGGCATTACCCTGCCCACCTTGCATATCATTTCCCGGAACTGGTTTCCACGAACCACCTTTAG
>NZ_JAWJUW020000166.1:0-241 GCF_033052795.2 Halovibrio sp. HP20-59 | reverse complement strand
AGGGCGTACAGCAGACCGATCAGCATGCCGGCATCATCCCCGATGCGCCGCAACGCCAACGCGGTAGGCTCAGGCCATGTTCCGCCTTGCCATGTTCCGCCTTGCATTTGCCCTGGTGCTGTTGGGACTGGCCGCGTCGAGCCAGGCGGGCCGGCCGTTGCAGGCCGAGGATGCCGGCGTGATCGAGGTGCGGGCCTGCGAGGTGGAGGGCATGCAGGCAAACCGGCGCGGCGGCGGGGCG
>NZ_JAWJUW020000165.1:0-241 GCF_033052795.2 Halovibrio sp. HP20-59 | reverse complement strand
CCCAGTGCGACAGCCATCGCGGGGCTGGAGGCCGCAGCACTGGCCGCTGCGCTGGCTGGGTCGGCAGCAGCGCTGGCGGCGGCGCCTGAGACGACTTCGGTGACTGGGGTGGAGATGGCCGACGCGATGGTTTTTTCGGCCCCACCACCGCCGCAAGCAGCCAGCACGGCGCAGAAGATGGAGGTGATCACCATGAAAGTTGCGGGCGGGGCGAGATGCTTCATGGCGATGCGCGTGCTGC
>NZ_JAWJUW020000164.1:0-241 GCF_033052795.2 Halovibrio sp. HP20-59 | reverse complement strand
CCCAACGCCGTCGCGCGCGAGGTGCAGATCCGTCTTCGAGAACTTGAGGAAGACGATCGCGCGGATCGCGCGGCTACAGCCGCGGCGCCGGCGTCTGAAGACGCCGACATGCCGCCTCAGGCGCGCGATCAGATGCTGGCCACGATCGCGCTCATTGCGCGCGACGAGCTGGGCGTCAAGACACTGCACGAGTGCGGCGCGGGCAGCATCCGGGCGGCGCTGATCGAGGCCTACGTCGAGG
>NZ_JAWJUW020000163.1:0-241 GCF_033052795.2 Halovibrio sp. HP20-59 | reverse complement strand
CTTGCAGCGTGAAGCGGGCGGCGCGACGCGGCGGGTGCGATCCGGCTTGCAGTTCGGCGATGTGGCCGCCGTGCGCTCGCGCCGGCTGCGCCGCGACGCTCCCGAAGCGGTGGTGGCGCTATTGGCTCTGCGCTTCGACGCCAATGAAGCCCCCGCCGGCAAGGTGACCTTGCTGTTCGCTGGCGACGCTGACCTCGAGCTTGAGGTCGACTGCATCGACGTGGTGCTGGCCGATGTTTCC
>NZ_JAWJUW020000162.1:0-241 GCF_033052795.2 Halovibrio sp. HP20-59 | reverse complement strand
GTTTCCAGCCGTTGTTCGGCGATGAACGCCTGGGCAAGCAAGACGACCGCCAGATGGTGATGAAACCCACGCCACGTGCGTCCCTGAAATTCGTCAGCACCGAGGAGTTGCTTGATATGTTTGTGGACTGAGGGAGGGGGCGACCTCAAGGTGTGGCTGTGCTGGGGAGTTGATGATGCCTCCCTGGAGGAATTAGTCAGCTGGGCACACCTCCGGTGGACGATCGAGCAGTTCCACAAAC
>NZ_JAWJUW020000161.1:0-242 GCF_033052795.2 Halovibrio sp. HP20-59 | reverse complement strand
ACACGGTCTCTGGGGTGCAGCGCCGTTGTGACGAAACGCGGTTTGCTTGGGTTGAGTTGCACTGCGCCCGGACCAGCCGGTTCAGCCAACGGCCGGTTGCGGCGTCCCGCGCGGCGCTGGCCGGCGGCCCTCAGCAGCGCGGGGCTGCAGCGAGGGCCTGGCCGGCCCGATCAACGCGCCGACGCGCGCTGCTGACGTGCCCGCACGACCAGCACACCAAGGCCGGCGGCCAGCAGCAGCAG
>NZ_JAWJUW020000160.1:0-242 GCF_033052795.2 Halovibrio sp. HP20-59 | reverse complement strand
AGAAATTGCGGTGGAAGTTGACTGCCTGCATTGCTGTTGCATGGATTGGCCTTAGCCTATTTGGTTGGATGGGAACGAGCCTCAAGAGCTGGTGGCATGACTTTACTTGGAAGTGGGAGCGAGACCATCCATCACAGAGTTCAACGCCACCATTGACTAATACAAATACCGGAAACACTTATGTTCCGCCGTATGAAGTGGCACCAAGAAGTAACAGCAGCTCCAATAGCACAAATAGTAAT
>NZ_JAWJUW020000159.1:0-242 GCF_033052795.2 Halovibrio sp. HP20-59 | reverse complement strand
GTCGGCCATCCCGACCGCGAGTGACAACCTGGACACCGACCAGGCGGCCGTTTGGAAGCACAACCCGAACGAGCAGCGTGATCGAGACAGGCTTTTCGATTCGTGGCGCCGCCGGCTGTGCGAGTTCATTGGCTTTGCGCCTGGTCCGATTCTGGGCAATGGTGGCATCAGCGTCTGCCGCGCATAGGAGCAAAGATGGACGCAGCCAAGCTGCAAGCCAAGATTTACGCAGGCTACGCGAA
>NZ_JAWJUW020000158.1:0-243 GCF_033052795.2 Halovibrio sp. HP20-59 | reverse complement strand
GCTTTACTGAGCTTGGCCCGCGCATCAACACCTTCGACAACACGACGCAGCAGTACACGGTCGGCCTGCGCGGCGACTTGCCGGTCCTCCAGGACTGGAGCTACGACCTCTATTACCAATCGGGTCGGTCGGATCAGGTGTCAGGGCGTGTCAATTGGGGCTCGTTCTCCAAGGTCCAACAGGCGCTGCGCTCGCTGAACACTACTAGTTGCACCAACACCGCCAACGGTTGCGTGCCGCTCA
>NZ_JAWJUW020000157.1:0-243 GCF_033052795.2 Halovibrio sp. HP20-59 | reverse complement strand
CCCACCAGCGCGATCACATTGCTCTGCTGCTGGCTCAGGTAGGCGAGGTAGTTCTGCACGGCGGCCGAGCCGTACTTGAAGCTGCTGCCTGCGGCCGGCTGGGTCGCTTCCAGGCCGGGCAGGGTGCCCTGGTAGGTGGCGGCCGGCTCATCCTTGAGTTGGACGATATAGGTCTTGCGGTCCTGCGCGAAGGAGCTTGTGGCCAAACCTGAGAGCAGGGCCAGCGCCGCCAGTGCGGCGGGC
>NZ_JAWJUW020000156.1:0-244 GCF_033052795.2 Halovibrio sp. HP20-59 | reverse complement strand
GCCGCGATGCTTGCGAGCAGCACCAGCCCCAACAAAATTGGGCGCTGCAAATACATCGTGCGTTTGCGGGGTGGAGTCGTTGGCGAGGATGATCGTTCAAAGTCCGACGCAAGGCCGTAAGCAGGTGTTGTCGGTCCGGTATCTGAGGTGGCTCCTGCATGAACCCTGCCACGCATCGGCGATGCTTGGGCAATTCAAGACGTGCTCGGTTTCGTCGAATGCAAGCAGCCGATGACGTGATCAC
>NZ_JAWJUW020000155.1:0-244 GCF_033052795.2 Halovibrio sp. HP20-59 | reverse complement strand
GCAGCGTCTGCCCTACCGGGTGGACGCCGCCGAACGCGCCCGCCGCGCGGCGCTTGCGCGCGATCCGGGCCAGTTGCCGTTGGCGCTGGCCACCGCCCGCAGCGCGCTTGAACGCGCGCGCGTGCACGGCGACCCGCGCGAGCTCGGGGCCGCCCAGGCCGCGCTGGCGCCCTGGTGGACCCGTGCCGACGCGCCGGACCCGGCGGTGCTGCTGCGCGCCCGCGTGCTGCAGGCCCGCCATGAC
>NZ_JAWJUW020000154.1:0-244 GCF_033052795.2 Halovibrio sp. HP20-59 | reverse complement strand
CGGATGACCATGGGCATCGCATCGGCCGCCGCGGCGGTGAACGCCACCTGGCCGCTGTAGCTGGCCCCCTTGGCATCGGTGAAGTCCACGCTGAAGGCGTAGCGCCCGGCGGCGGGCGGCGTCACGCTGATCGCCGACGACCGCGCCGAGACCAGGGGCAGCGAGGGGCCATCGGTCTGCCTCCACTGCACCGCGTCCACCCGCGAACCCGGGCAGCCCAGCACGGCGATCTCCTGGTTGCGCC
>NZ_JAWJUW020000153.1:0-245 GCF_033052795.2 Halovibrio sp. HP20-59 | reverse complement strand
CGAAATCTGTATTCTGCCAATAGGGCCACGCATCGACATAGTCGATCTTATTCTTGTCGTTAGCGCGCTCAATCAGAAGCGCGTTCTGCATGAACTGGCCGCGCAGGCGCTTGACCCAAGTCCGCATCCCAACGTTGCCGGTGACCTTCAGCCCCTTTGTGGCGTTCAGCATCGTCATGTCGACGACGCTCTCGGCCGCACTCAGCACCACGTCGTAATCGGCGGCCAGGGGCGCCCAGCCCGCG
>NZ_JAWJUW020000152.1:0-245 GCF_033052795.2 Halovibrio sp. HP20-59 | reverse complement strand
CAAGCTGGGCAGCGGCGAGGTCAAACTGGTGAAGGCGTCGGAAGATCTGGCACCGGCCAAGAAGGCCGCGTCGGTGAAGAAGGCCGCGGCCGACAAGCCGCCCGCCGCCAAGAAGGCCGCCCCGGCGAAGAAGGCTGCGCCGGCCAAGAAGGGCGTCAGCCGCGTGGTGGGCAGCAAGACGCCGGCCGCCAAGACGGTCAAGGTCGGCGCGCCCAAGCCCGCGGCCAAGAAGGTGGCTGCCAAGG
>NZ_JAWJUW020000151.1:0-246 GCF_033052795.2 Halovibrio sp. HP20-59 | reverse complement strand
CCCCCCCCCCACCCACCCATTCCAACCCCCCCCCCCCCCCACGCCCCCGACCCTTATATTAGTACACTCTTTCCCTACACGACTCTTTCCGTTCTGAGTGGATGGATGGAATGGACGGATGGAGTCGATGGATGGAGTGGATGGATGGAATTGAACGGTAGAGAACACGTATGTACTCCATTCAACCATAGTACAAAAGGGGTTGGGGGATTGAGGGGGTGGATGGTGTGGGGGGGGGGGGGGGGG
>NZ_JAWJUW020000150.1:0-246 GCF_033052795.2 Halovibrio sp. HP20-59 | reverse complement strand
CAGGTGGCCGATCAGCAGCACCCGCTGGCCCTGGTTGCCGACACGCTCGGCCACCAGATGGCCGGCCCGCTGCATCGCCGGCGGCATGTCCACCCAGCGGGTCGCAAAACCCAGGCGCTCGAACTCGGCCCGGAACAGCGCACCCACCTCGCGCACCCCGGCCGCATTCATCGTGCCGCTGTTGATCAGCACGCTGCGCTCCAGCAGCTTCAGGGCCTCGGGCGTGTGGTGCTTGACGGCGGCCAC
>NZ_JAWJUW020000149.1:0-247 GCF_033052795.2 Halovibrio sp. HP20-59 | reverse complement strand
ATGGGCTGGTTCAAAAGCACTTCGGCAAAGCAGAAGACCAATGTCAGCTTTCTCTCCAACCTGCGATTCCGAACCAAGATCATGCTCGGTTTCATCACCGTGCTGGGCATCTCCGCGATCAACATGGGCGTCGCCTATTTCGGCTTTGAGCGCATCGCCGAGGGCGTTCAGTCCTATCAAGGCATCGTCGCCGAGACCGACAGCGCCCGTGACATCGACCGCGAACTCGCGGCGTATCAGCTTCTCG
>NZ_JAWJUW020000148.1:0-247 GCF_033052795.2 Halovibrio sp. HP20-59 | reverse complement strand
CCTGATGCGCGGCTGGCTGGCCAGCGCGCCGGATGGCGCGCTGCTGTTCTGTCACCCGGCGCTGGGTGCGCCCGATGCGGCCGACGCCATCGGCCCGGCGCGGGCCCGGGAGATGGCCTATCTGGGCAGCGAGGCGTTTGCGGCCGACCTGGCCGAGTTCGGCATCAGCCTCGGTTGAAGGTCCAGACCCGGTTGGCCGCGTAGCTCGCCAGCATCACGAGGAGGGTCGCAGCGCCCTGGGCCAGCA
>NZ_JAWJUW020000147.1:0-247 GCF_033052795.2 Halovibrio sp. HP20-59 | reverse complement strand
CGAACCGGCCGCGCTGCAGCCGCAGCGCAAAGTAGGCGCCAAACACCCCGTAGGCCGCGAGGCAGGCCAGGTTGCCGATCGTGCCCAACAGCGCCGTCTCGGCGAGCGCATTGAGCAGCGCGTCTGCGGAAGGGGCCGTCAGAGGCAGGGACATGCTCGATTCAAACATGCGGCAGAGGCCGCGACCATCGGCGCTGCCACCGAGGCAGCCCGTCGAATCCCCCTGCGGAGGAGGAGATCAGCGGGC
>NZ_JAWJUW020000146.1:0-247 GCF_033052795.2 Halovibrio sp. HP20-59 | reverse complement strand
ATCGATCGCCGGCACATCGAACAACGTGACGACCTCGGCGGTGTTGAGGATCGTGTCGGCCCCGGCCTCGCCGTACAGCCCGACGATCTGCGAGCGATCCTGCCACAGGGTCCAGAGCGAGGCGCCGTAGCCCGGTAGCTCGCCCGAGGCGGTGAGGATCTCCTCGAACCGCCCCAGCGCCGCGGCCTCGTCGATCATCACCATGATGCGCTGGGACGGCCGGTTGCGCCGGACGCTGATGAACAGG
>NZ_JAWJUW020000145.1:0-247 GCF_033052795.2 Halovibrio sp. HP20-59 | reverse complement strand
CCGGCGATCTCCAGGCAATCAATCCTTTCCGGTACAGATAGTACAGTATCGCTGGACACGTGCCCACGGAAAGATGGTGAGATCGCAGCTTGCAGCAATCACCATCCGAGTGTTTGCTGCCCGCACAATCACTACTTGCAGGGTTCGTTTCATCCTGCCCGTTCGTATCGCTAAGGTCGGTCGGCCAGCACGCAAGATGCAACCCGACCCGCGACGCCACACGCCAATTCCGAATCCTTGGGAAAAG
>NZ_JAWJUW020000144.1:0-247 GCF_033052795.2 Halovibrio sp. HP20-59 | reverse complement strand
CTCACCACCGCAGGACGGACCATCGAATCCCGTCACGTCATCCTCGCTACCGGCTATGTGATGCCGGACATCGTGGTGACGAAGGTGCAGTCGCCATCGTCGAGCTGGGCGATCGCGACTGCGCCGCAGCCGGATCGGCTGTGGCGTGATGGCGTTCTGATCTGGGAGGACAGCAAGGACTATCTCTATGCGCGCACCACCCCGTCCGGACGCATCATTATCGGCGGCGAGGATAGCGACGAGATCA
>NZ_JAWJUW020000143.1:0-247 GCF_033052795.2 Halovibrio sp. HP20-59 | reverse complement strand
CGCGGCGAACGCACGAACGAGGCCTCCTCAACGGCCAGCGGGTCGACGAACACCTACCGCGACCGCGCCAACCTGGTGGGGGACATCGTCAACGCCAAGACAGTACCGGTCGGTCCTCCGGCCTTTCCATACTCGAGTGCCTACAACCCGGGCTATGACACCTTCAAGACCACCTATGCGAACCGGGCTCCCGTGGTCTACGCCGCGGCCAACGACGGCATGCTGCACGTCATCGACGGCAGCCTGA
>NZ_JAWJUW020000142.1:0-247 GCF_033052795.2 Halovibrio sp. HP20-59 | reverse complement strand
CCAATGCCGCGATCACCGCCGTCGACAGCGGCAGCACTCCAGACACTACCGATGCATGCACCGCATCGACGCGCCGCACCGCCAGACCCAGCAGCAGCGGCCAGCCGAACACGACGCCGGCGGCCGTGAAGGCCAACCACGCCCACTCCGGGCCGCGCGGGCGGCGCGCGCGGGTCAAGGCCAGGTAGCCGATGGACAGCAGGCCCGCCACTGCCGCGCGCCCGAAAGCGACAAAGGCCGGGTCGAG
>NZ_JAWJUW020000141.1:0-248 GCF_033052795.2 Halovibrio sp. HP20-59 | reverse complement strand
CGAAGGCGAGATCCGCGCGGGCACGGGCGCCGCCGTCGAGCTGTACACCGAGGCTCCCTCCGGCGCGCAGGTCGCGAACAAGGGCGTGATCGTGGGCGACGTCGTGCTGAGCGGCTCGGGCAAGGACATGGTGTGGCTGGCCGAGGGCAGTTCGGTGCAGGGCAATGTCTCGACCGGAGCCGGCGACGACAAGCTGGTCGTCGACCTGAAGCGGCTTGGCCAGAACGGCAGCGTCGATACCGGCGGGC
>NZ_JAWJUW020000140.1:0-249 GCF_033052795.2 Halovibrio sp. HP20-59 | reverse complement strand
GTACATTGAAGCTTTGCGGCCTGCGCAAAGCTTACTTCATCGATTCGCACGCGCTTTCGGCCGCCCGTATCTTCGTCTTCCAAGTCGACCGGAGGAGACTTCCTTTTCGGCACAGCAGACCTCAAGCAGAACTGACAGTAGAGTGAAGGTTACAAAAAGAGTAGAAAAGACAGAGACATGAGAGCACAATCTGAGACTTAACACGAACTCAGAGGAGGCGGCATTGTCGGCACCGGCGCTGAACGACGA
>NZ_JAWJUW020000139.1:0-249 GCF_033052795.2 Halovibrio sp. HP20-59 | reverse complement strand
GCTCAGGAAGGCCAGCGCGCCCAGGCCGGCCATCAGCAGTGCGCCGGCATCCGGCTCCGGCACGGGGCTCAGGGTCACGAAGGGCTCATAGCCCAGCTCCAGCTTGCTGCCGTTGGCCGACGGGGCCAGCGAATTCGCGATCAGCGTGCCCTCCAGGTGACCGGAGCCGGTCACTGCCGCGTTCGGCGCCAGCACGCTGCCGTTCAAGAAGCTGTTGACGCTGACGCTGCTCGCCTGACTCAGGTTGAA
>NZ_JAWJUW020000138.1:0-250 GCF_033052795.2 Halovibrio sp. HP20-59 | reverse complement strand
AGCGCGCGCAGCCAGTGCACCGTCTCGCGGCTGACGCTGCGATCGAAACTGAGATGATCGGCAATGCCATCGAGATCGACGGCATCGGCAGCGAGCTTGAGCCTGAGATCGCGCACCGCCTGATCCGCACTGCGGCCGGCGAGAACCTCCCGGCTCAGATTGCGCGCACCCGCGAGCCAGCCATCGACGCGCGTGGCGACGGCTGGGCCGACACTGCGTGGCAACAACACGGTGGAGACGACCGTCGCAC
>NZ_JAWJUW020000137.1:0-250 GCF_033052795.2 Halovibrio sp. HP20-59 | reverse complement strand
CACCGCGATTTCGTTAACTTCCTCGGCGGCTGGCACCAGGACGGCGCGCAGCGCGGCGCCCTTCGGCGTGAGGAACACTCGGACCTGCTTGCGGCTGTCCGGCATCTTCTGGCGCGTGACATTGACATAGCCGAGCTTTTCCATCGACTGTAGCGCCGCGAAGGTGGTCGGCTCCATGACGCCGGCCTGTGCGCTCAACTGTCGCTGCGTGATTCCGTCGGTTTGCCAGAGGATGCGCAAGAACGTCCAA
>NZ_JAWJUW020000136.1:0-251 GCF_033052795.2 Halovibrio sp. HP20-59 | reverse complement strand
GGGGTCGGACGCATACTGGTCCGATGGGGATGCATCAGGGCATGGTCAGTGAGAAAGAGCAGGGTGAGTTCATTCAGCGCATGTTTGAGGACATGCTGGATACCAACTACATGGGTGGGTTGATTTTCACGTGGCAGGATGAGTGGTTTAAGCGCACGTGGAACACGATGGACTTTGATAATCCGAACCGGCGTCCGTATTGGTCGAATGCGCAAACTAGTGAGCAGCAGTTTGGGTTGTTGAGCTTTGAC
>NZ_JAWJUW020000135.1:0-252 GCF_033052795.2 Halovibrio sp. HP20-59 | reverse complement strand
GTCAACCAGTGGCCGGGTGTCGTCACGGTGGGTGTGTTCGCCCGCCACAAGGCCCAGGTCTGCCTGCTGGGCGGGGCCGACGGCGTCCGGACGCTGAGCTTCTGACGCACCGGCCGCGCCCGTACCGCGTCACATCCCGCGTCACATCCCGCGCCACATGCCACGCCCCCGCTTCGGTTTCGATGCGGAAGCGCATGAGCGCCACCACGGCTGGCGCAGCCTGGTGTTCAAACTGGCCATCGGCGCGGTGAC
>NZ_JAWJUW020000134.1:0-252 GCF_033052795.2 Halovibrio sp. HP20-59 | reverse complement strand
TCCAATGTGCAGCAATTGCGAGCGCCGTCATGGCCTGCCGTAGATTTCATCAGTGATGCTACATCCGCATACATACATACAATAATACCACACACCCCTACCCTACATCTCCACCCCTAGGAGGCACTAGACCTGCCATACCACCAACCACGGATATGCCCGTGGTCTCGTCACGCGGCGACCAGATCGTGTTGTGTTAGCAGCCGCCATGGTCCGCTTCTCGCTATAACGTCCCTTCGTCCGCCGCAAGCA
>NZ_JAWJUW020000133.1:0-252 GCF_033052795.2 Halovibrio sp. HP20-59 | reverse complement strand
CCGGCCCATCAGAACGGTCTTGTGCGATCAATCGGGCTGACTGGAGCGCAGCGCTTGGCTCAAGTACCAGACGTACCGACCTTCGCCGAAGGAAATGTACCGAAATTCGACCTTCAGGTCTGGAATGCGTTGGCAGCGCCTGCAGGAACGCCGCCCGCTGTCATTGTTACTCTGGAAGCCGCCCTTGCCAGGTCACTTGAGAACGAAGAAGTCAAAGCGCGCTTCGCGGAACTCGCGGCACAAGCGCCGCCG
>NZ_JAWJUW020000132.1:0-253 GCF_033052795.2 Halovibrio sp. HP20-59 | reverse complement strand
CCATGATCCAGGGCTCGCCGCTGTACGGCACGGCCAGCCTCTCATTCATGGACTCGAGCTCGCTGGTACGCATCGACGACACCATCGAGCGCGTCGAGGTCGTCCAGGGCGGCACGAGCGCCATTTTCTCGTCCGGTCAACCAGGCGCCAGCGCCAACTTCATCCTGCGCACCGGCTCTGACAAGACAACCGGCTCGGTCGCGGCCACGTACGGGTTCGAGGGCATGGAGCGCATCGATGCGTTCTACGCCGG
>NZ_JAWJUW020000131.1:0-253 GCF_033052795.2 Halovibrio sp. HP20-59 | reverse complement strand
CCGAGTTCGTCGCCGACGAGGAACTGGAGCAGTTCCTGTTCGACCTGTTCCATGAGCAGGCGGCGTTCAAGAAGGGCGGGATCTTTCGGGTGCAGCGTTGAGTGCCGGCGGGACATGCCTGGCCCCGAAGTCAGCTCGGCGTGTTTGTAAGGTGGTGCCGCTTTTGCCGATGTTTTGTTGGCATAGTCGTTGACCATCAAGCACTTGTGGCCGCGGCTTCGGTCTTATGCAGCAAGGGCTGTCTCTCTAGAAC
>NZ_JAWJUW020000130.1:0-253 GCF_033052795.2 Halovibrio sp. HP20-59 | reverse complement strand
CGCAAGACATCGGGCCAGCGTCACGGAGTCCTCGATCGCCATAACTGCGCCTTGCGCCATGAATGGCAACATCGGGTGGCAGGCATCACCGACCAGTACCACGCGTCTTTTTGACCACTGCTCCATCGGAGGACGGCTCATGAGCGCCCATCGATAGTGAACATCGATATTATCGATCAGGACATGGACATCCGGATGCCATCCGGTGAAGTCGCCGGCGCACTCTTCACGTGTGCCCTTCGCGGTCCATGAC
>NZ_JAWJUW020000129.1:0-253 GCF_033052795.2 Halovibrio sp. HP20-59 | reverse complement strand
GCTCACGCGCTCGGTATCCGGGAATCGGCCGTCAGCAGGCGCATACGCGATCTTGAGGACGAACTCGGCGCCTCACTTTTTCATCGGCACAATGGCGGTGTGAGCCTTACGCAAGCGGGCCAGCACTTTCTACTTCGAGCGCGCAAAGCGCTTAGGCAAATCGGCGAAGGGGCACGAGACGTTGCCGCCATCGGGCGTTGCGAGGACGGACGCGTCAAGATCGGCATCTTCTCCTCACTCGCTTCGGGCTTCC
>NZ_JAWJUW020000128.1:0-253 GCF_033052795.2 Halovibrio sp. HP20-59 | reverse complement strand
ATCGGCCAAACCACGGTGGAACTGATATTGAAACAAGGGTCGAAAATGCGCGTGAAAGTCGTGTATGACCCGGAGGGCGAAGTGCTCTTTAACAACGTCTACAGTTACGGATGGTGGGATACCGATAACCAGCGGCTCCACATTAGCAACCGCGTGCAAGAGAAACTCAACGACGACGATTACGAAGTCGACGCCGAGTGGTGGGTGGAGCAGTATATGAGTTTTCTATACGAACTGAGCGAATACGTGGACG
>NZ_JAWJUW020000127.1:0-254 GCF_033052795.2 Halovibrio sp. HP20-59 | reverse complement strand
GCCGGCCATGGGGCCGGAAGACCTCGCGCTCGTCGGCCTGATGGGCGTCAATCGTCAGCGAGATGTTGGGCTTGGTCATGGCTGCCAGCGAGTCGCGGAACGCAGGCCGATGGACCTGAACCTAAGGCCCGTTCGCGTGGACAGGGTTCTACTGCAAGCGGCGTGGCCTTGGCAATCACCCGAAGGCGCGACGCTGCGGCTAGGCGCTCTCGCGCGCCACCAGCTCGCAGCCCAGCTCCACGACCCGCGCGACA
>NZ_JAWJUW020000126.1:0-254 GCF_033052795.2 Halovibrio sp. HP20-59 | reverse complement strand
GGATTACTGCCGAAAATTCGTGTGGCAATAGCATCAGATTTCAGGTCTGTTATTATGGGACCAGAGACTGCATCAATATGATTGTCTCAGGACGGGAGCGAAAGGACGCCATCCTTGGAACGGTACCATCTATCAAGGACTTTCGATACGAGTACGTTGAGAAATTTTGATCCACGCCTGCAATCTTACTGACGGAGATTGTCAATGATTAGATTGTTTTTTTCTGCGGTCCTGATCGCCGTGTGTGGTGGAAA
>NZ_JAWJUW020000125.1:0-254 GCF_033052795.2 Halovibrio sp. HP20-59 | reverse complement strand
CAGGCTCTGTGAAGCGGTCAACAAAGTGTGTAGGGGCTACGGTCACGAATATTCGATTACTTTTGGGTAATCACTTATAAATATATTTAAAACAGCTGATTTAATATCATAAATAACGACAGCTTTGTCTTTGCGAACTCAGTGACGCAATCTCCGGGGGTAGGCTGCCGTTTGCTTGAGATGGCCGCGTCGCTGCGCGCCTCGCCATGACAAGCGGTGGGCACTTTTCTTTCAGGCAACAAAAAACCCAGCCG
>NZ_JAWJUW020000124.1:0-255 GCF_033052795.2 Halovibrio sp. HP20-59 | reverse complement strand
GCAAAACAAATGGCGAGAACAAGCGCAGTAATCAATCTACCCGAAGCCCCCCCACCTCCTTCTGCCGCATTAATGCTCCCTATGTCCAACGAGGCAAACTTGAGATTCCGCCCTGACAAAAGTGTGCTGGCAGCAATGCCGAGGCAGATCAAACCGGGCACTAGTTTGAGCATGGCTCCCGGGTATCGCTGCTCCAACGCCAGGAACAACAACTGCACACCGATTAACAGCAACGCCACGAGCAGCGCCGCTGCA
>NZ_JAWJUW020000123.1:0-255 GCF_033052795.2 Halovibrio sp. HP20-59 | reverse complement strand
GCCCTCGCCGCCACGCCCACGGCCCAGCTCACAGGCCAGGTGCGCCTCGTCAAGAGCGACGGCAAGACCGTGCTCGCCCAGGCCGCGCCGCTGCTGGTCAGCCCTGCCGGCACGGCCGCGGGCAAGCTGCCCGAGATCACCGTCAGCGACAAGGATGCCTTCCTGACCGCGCTCGGCCGCTGCGCCTTCAACCTGCAGTACGACGAGGTCAGCGCCACGGCCGTGGCCGGCAGCACCAACCGCCTCTACAGCAAC
>NZ_JAWJUW020000122.1:0-256 GCF_033052795.2 Halovibrio sp. HP20-59 | reverse complement strand
GTCAACTCAAGCATGAAGACAACGCGCTCAGGCAGCAAGAAAGACGCATGGCGCGTAACAACGGCGGATACATAACCCGCAATCAGCAAGCCAAACTGAACAGAGAAGAAAATCACGTCAACAATCAAATTAAGCGAGATCATTAATTTGACTGAGGCAAATCAAACATCTCATGTTGGCAGTTCAACTCTTATGATTGATGGCTCAATCGAATAATTGATCGCTCGGTCTTTTCGAATCAAAAGAAATCATCCTA
>NZ_JAWJUW020000121.1:0-256 GCF_033052795.2 Halovibrio sp. HP20-59 | reverse complement strand
CGACGGCTGCCGGTTGGGGCCTTGGCAGCTTCGCAAAGCGTGCATAGCCGTCTATGAAGGAGGCGAGGTGGGCTGCTCTGTCGCCGATGGTGGTGAACACGCGATCCAGTTGATGGTTTCCGCCCGATAGCAAGCGGCCCGAGTGAGCCAGCGAGTTGATGGGCGCCAGGGAGTTGTTCAGCTCATGGGCGATCACGCGGATGACCTTCTTCCAGACGGCAACTTCCTGTGCTGCAGCTCACTCGCGAGCTGGCAG
>NZ_JAWJUW020000120.1:0-256 GCF_033052795.2 Halovibrio sp. HP20-59 | reverse complement strand
GGGAGACAATAAATAGGAGCCTCGGCCTCGGTTTCTTCTTTGTCCTCCTCGGAGTCTTTCATAGTCTTTGATCCAGCCGTAAATCCAAGAGCAAGGCCAATAGAGTCTCCTGTAAAAGCCATGTCTAGGTGGCCGTAAAAGTTACCAAACCTATTAATCGTATCAATAAAGGAATGATTGAGCAGGCTGTTCAGGTCAACTACATCGTTCAAGGCAATCTCTTGAACAGTAAATAGATGTTGGCTCTCGTTACTAC
>NZ_JAWJUW020000119.1:0-256 GCF_033052795.2 Halovibrio sp. HP20-59 | reverse complement strand
CGTCTTGCGACGTATCACAATTTAAGACCACTTCTTACGAAGTGTTCTTGTCAGCATGATATACATTGTTAAAGAGCGACTGCTATAAGCAGTGATAAGACACCGCCGGAGGCGGCTGGCTTATCACTGCTCATCGACAGCTATCTGATCAGGTAATTCATTGTGGACGCTTACTAACGGTGACGCATCGTTTAAGGAGGTGATCCAGCCGCAGGTTCCCCTACGGCTACCTTGTTACGACTTCACCCCAGTCATG
>NZ_JAWJUW020000118.1:0-257 GCF_033052795.2 Halovibrio sp. HP20-59 | reverse complement strand
ATGCGCCGGCCCTGGTCGGTTGGGTGAGTCAGCCCGCGGTCAGCGTGCAGATCACTATCGGCAGCCCGCCGCCGCCGGTCTTTGGCTGGTACCCGCTGGCGCCGCGCGAGATCTATGTGCCGGCCTACAGCCACAGCCCCGCCTATGTGGGCCGCATCAACGACCCGCGCGACCTGCGCGACCCGGTGACGGTGCAGCGGCCGCATCTCTACCGCGACGCACCGACGGCGGTCAGCCTGCTGCCGGCGCCCGGTGCG
>NZ_JAWJUW020000117.1:0-257 GCF_033052795.2 Halovibrio sp. HP20-59 | reverse complement strand
ACGCTCCGACTCTCGATCACGATCCCCGTCCCCGACCGTACCGAGAACCCGATGGAGTCACCCACCTGTTCGCCCATCCCGGCGAACCGACGGACCTGAATCGACCGGCGGACGTCGTTCCCGACTTCGGCCATCTGCAGTTCGAGGAACACGTCCGCGATTGAGCGGAATGGTCCGATAGCCTCCTCGTCGACGGTCGACGGGTCGACAGTCAAGACGATGACTTTCCCCTGTGTCACGATATCCCTGAAAAAGGA
>NZ_JAWJUW020000116.1:0-257 GCF_033052795.2 Halovibrio sp. HP20-59 | reverse complement strand
GGCTGGCCAAGGGCCTGGAGGTGCTCGTCGGCAACGCCCGCAACGGCATCGGCGGCATGCCGGCCGCCGGTCTGTGCACCGACTGCAGCGATGCCGAGCTGCGGGATCTCATCCTCTTCATGAGCGCCACGGCGGCGCCCCACACCCCATGACCGCACGCAGGGATCTGCTCAAGGGCGCCGCTGCGCTGAGCCTGGCGCGCCACCTGCCCGGCCAGGCGCAAAGCCCCGCCGCCACCGCAACAACCGCAACGAACA
>NZ_JAWJUW020000115.1:0-257 GCF_033052795.2 Halovibrio sp. HP20-59 | reverse complement strand
CCGACATTGATGACCGGCGTCACCTTCCGCGTGACGGTAAACGTGGTGTTGCCGTTCGTGACGGCGGCATTCCAAGCGAGTTCGCTGACGGCGAGGTCGGTGTCGTAATCCGGCGTGGTGCTGCCGTTGGGGCGCTTGAGGTCGGCAAACGCGCGCAGCGAGGCCAGGTCGGCCTGCGCAATGCGCATGGCCTCGCTGCGCTGCTTGGCGACATCACCGCCGCGGCGCAGGTTCGCCAGCAGGCCCACCAGCGCCAC
>NZ_JAWJUW020000114.1:0-257 GCF_033052795.2 Halovibrio sp. HP20-59 | reverse complement strand
CCAAGATCACGTCGCTCATCGATGACGGAATCATTCGCCCGGTCGTGGATCGAGTCTTCCCCTTCGCGTCGACAAAGGAAGCGATGGCCTATGTCGAGGCCGGACGCGCAAAGGGCAAGGTCATCGTCTCAGTGAGGGAATCATGAGTGCGTCGCAGCCCGAAGGTCACGCGGCTTTCGTCGAGACAGTCTGGGATTCGAACCCACTCGAAGCCGCCAACTAGTGCTGAATCTGTAGCTAGCGGTGATGCGGATGAG
>NZ_JAWJUW020000113.1:0-258 GCF_033052795.2 Halovibrio sp. HP20-59 | reverse complement strand
ACTCCTGTAGTCCTGCACATGATCACCAGCCGGTTTGCTCGCCGGATGACAGTGCGATGAATCGGGCGCGCCGCGTGATATCCGTCGCAGTGCAGCGGCGACGCCGTGTTGCCAAAAACGTCGCCGAGCCACTGGCGGCGAGCGCGAACTCGTCTCAGGACTTACCCGGTGTGACTGGGGGCAGGCTCGGCGGGATTCGAGACACTCATGCCCTCCCTGCGTTTCACTCTCTGCCGTGATGAACCCTTCGACCCTGAC
>NZ_JAWJUW020000112.1:0-258 GCF_033052795.2 Halovibrio sp. HP20-59 | reverse complement strand
GTTTGATAAATTTTTCGTGAGTATATTTCTTATATTTCAATGTTGTGTATGTTCTCTTTCTTCCATCGTTTCCTTCAATTATTCTTGTTGAATGGAATGGTCGCAATACAACAGGTTCACCAGCGAAATCTTCAACGAAGAAATACTCATTAAAATACTGTTTTGCAAATTTCAACATTAAATCTTTGTCTATTGAAGTATGACAACTAGCATAAAGATAGTTCGCTTTATTTCCTTCCGTATTCAATATAGCTTCAA
>NZ_JAWJUW020000111.1:0-258 GCF_033052795.2 Halovibrio sp. HP20-59 | reverse complement strand
CAGAGCGAGACGATAGGGACGCGTGTCGGGCTTGTAGAAGCCGGCTTCCTCGGCAGTGACCACCACATCCCACTGCGTATGCAGACGGGCGGCGGCCATGCGTCCAAGACGTGTCGAGCAATTGGTGACGACGGCGAGACGCGTGCGTCCTGCCAGCCGGTCGAGTGCCGCCTGGGCGCCACTCCACACCGGCAAGGACTCCCAATTCGCTTCGAGCGCGTCGGCAACCGAGGCAGAAAGGCCCGTCGTGGCCGCGGC
>NZ_JAWJUW020000110.1:0-258 GCF_033052795.2 Halovibrio sp. HP20-59 | reverse complement strand
CTTGCTTCATGTCCTTTCTTGACTGTTTGAATTCTTCGTAAACTTCGCGGGTTTGTTTTGCTGACATTGTTTCAATGCTTCTTTTCATAATAATTCTCCTTTGTTAATGTATTTTTCGATATCCGTTCTCCTTGTTGTAAATTTCTGTGTATATAACTAACTGATTCAGATTCACTCAAAATAAGAGAAAAGTAATCCAGTATTTCATCTATCATTTCTATTGCTTTATCTCCTTCATACTTGATAAAAGTTAATTTA
>NZ_JAWJUW020000109.1:0-258 GCF_033052795.2 Halovibrio sp. HP20-59 | reverse complement strand
CACCAAACCCGGCGGATGGCCCGCTGACGATCCTCGTGCCCCCCGCCAGGCTCACGCGGCTGACGCTTTACGACGATCGGGGTCATGTGCTCGCTTCAGGCACAGACACCGAGCCTCGCCAAGGTTGGATGATCGGGTTCACCGAAGAGGTGAACCTGGTGCTGCCCGTACCGCAGCCGGCTGGTGCCGGGTTTTGGGTACAGGTTTCAGGCAACTCCACCATGTACCTGAAATTTGTAGCGCGGCCGGCCGACGATC
>NZ_JAWJUW020000108.1:0-260 GCF_033052795.2 Halovibrio sp. HP20-59 | reverse complement strand
CCATCACGCGTTCACGCGGTGATGTCTCCGTGCGCAGCTTGAGCGAAGACATACCCTCATCCGTATAGACGAGCAGTCCCTCCGGGGACTGGCGAATTTCCCCGTGCTCGCAACTCACGAGCGTGAGGCCAAAGTGTGGCTGGTAGGGAGCGCGGCCGGGAATGGCGTGTTTCGCACGGGCCTGCTTGGCACGCAACTCATCTTCGGGGGCTATACGAGCGCGCGCAGCAATAGGTGCATTGAAGCCCCATTCGCCAACG
>NZ_JAWJUW020000107.1:0-262 GCF_033052795.2 Halovibrio sp. HP20-59 | reverse complement strand
CGGAGACCGCCATGCCGAAGCCTGCCGCCGCGGCCGGGAAGCCTGTCGCAAAGGGCGGAAAGCGGGTCTGACATGGCAGGGCGCAAGGCCGAGAAGATCCCGGAGATCGACATGGACGGGGCGGATTTCAAGGAGCTGGAGATCGAGTCCCGGCGCTTGGCGGCGTGGCGGGACGATCAAAGGATCAGCCCAGACCAGCTCGCGTCGCTTCTGCGCATGTCGCCAAGAAAGCTCTTGGACCTCCGCCGCGCGGGCGCGGGCC
>NZ_JAWJUW020000106.1:0-263 GCF_033052795.2 Halovibrio sp. HP20-59 | reverse complement strand
CGGATCTCGCCGGGCTTGTTGGCGGCGCTGTGCACATTCACATAGAGCTCGCCGGCCTGGTAGGCCTGCAGCTGCTCGGGGCTCAGCTTGGCGCCGGCGGGCACCGACCACTGGCCGTCGGCCGTCTTGGTGAGCGGCACGATGACGGGGCCGTTCTTGCCGGCGGCAGCCAGGTGGATGTGGGCCACCGTGCCGTCCACGCCCTGGGTGGTGACGGTGCCACTGATGCTGCCGTCGGCCGCGACGCTGATGTTGGCCTCCCC
>NZ_JAWJUW020000105.1:0-263 GCF_033052795.2 Halovibrio sp. HP20-59 | reverse complement strand
CAAAGCCGCTGCGGTTGTCCAGAAAGATATTGGGCGGCAGCCAGCCGGATTTGCGCGCCGAGCTCAGCGGGAAGCTCAGGCTGGGTGCGGCCAGGATGGGCACGCCAAGGAAGCGCAGCACCGCGCCGTCGGCCTGCCCTTCGTTGGCGGCCAGGTCCATGCGCATGCTGCGGGTCGAGATCTGCCAGGCCGGCTCCTGGTCCTCGTTGACCGGGCAGCTGGTGTAGGTGCCCTGCGTGGCCGTCAGGTGCTCGCTGTCGACG
>NZ_JAWJUW020000104.1:0-264 GCF_033052795.2 Halovibrio sp. HP20-59 | reverse complement strand
GACGCCAATCAAATCCAGCGCGAAGCTTCGCGCTCGGTCGGCAGCCGGCCGTCGGGCGTCAGTTGATTGATGACGTCGGGCAACTGCCTTGCGAGACCCGCAAGCAGTTCATCGCGCGACAAGCCGGTCTGCGAGGTCAGCGTGCTGATCTGGTCTGCGCCAAGCGCGGAGGCGAGGTCGCCGGGTGAGATCTGCTTGTTGGGACCGGGGCTGACCCATGAGTTGGCCGTCTCGCTTTGGCCCTTTTCCTGAAACTGCTTGAGC
>NZ_JAWJUW020000103.1:0-265 GCF_033052795.2 Halovibrio sp. HP20-59 | reverse complement strand
ACGCCGGGCTGACCGCCCTGCCCGACCCCAGCGTTCTCGACGCCTTCGGCCAGCGCTGGCTGCTCGCCCACGGCGACGCCCAGTGCCTGGCCGACACCGCCTACCAGGCCTGGCGCGCCACCAGCCATTCGCCTGCGTGGCAGGCCGACTTCCTGGCCAGGCCGCTGGCCGAGCGCCAGGCCTTCGGACGGCAGGCGCGCGCCCAGAGCCGCGCCTCGCAGGCCGCGCAACTGATGGCCAGCGACCTCGACGCCGACGCCTGCCG
>NZ_JAWJUW020000102.1:0-265 GCF_033052795.2 Halovibrio sp. HP20-59 | reverse complement strand
ATCTCACGCCGCCCCAGGAGGGTCAGCTGCGCGACGCGGCCGACGCCGCGCAATGCGCTGAGCGGGCCGCGATGCTGCTCCAGAACCATCTCGATGCCCGCTCGGTCGCCCAGGCCCTGGCTCCGTCGCGCCCGGACATGCCGGCATGAGCGGCACGGCCCCGCCGGGTTCTCTGCCGGCGACGGGGGCGGTCCTGGAGGGCCTGGAAGGCCGCATCAACCTCCGCTCGCTCGCGTCCTCCTTCCTGGCGCAGTTCTTCCCGCTG
>NZ_JAWJUW020000101.1:0-265 GCF_033052795.2 Halovibrio sp. HP20-59 | reverse complement strand
GCCCGCGAGACCATGAATTGGCGGGGTCGCTCACCCGGTCATCGCGCCGCGCCCCTCAGCGGCCCCCGGCCGGATGGCGACAATCGAGCCCATTCGCTCGGGGCGCCCGCGCCTCCTGCCAGTCGAGTTTCAGCAGCTGCTCCATGAAGATTCCTTTGCTCCTCAGTTCCGCCCTCTGGCTCGCCGGTTGCGCGCCAGCGCCCGTGGCGGCCCCACCGGTCCCACCGCCGCCGGCAGCGGGCGTGCAGCAGGCTTGGGTACAGGC
>NZ_JAWJUW020000100.1:0-265 GCF_033052795.2 Halovibrio sp. HP20-59 | reverse complement strand
CCCGGCCGTTGCGGCCCGCAACTACCGATACGGTTTGACCGGCGGGAATCCGCCCTGGAAACCCGTCTCCGTCTATGACGACGGCCGCAGGGTCTACGTCGAGTTTCCGCGCGGGATCGTCCAGGGCGAAATGCCGCCGATCTTCGTCATCGGTCCCGATGGCGAAGCGCAACTCGTCAACAGCCGTATTCACCAGCACATCCTGATCGTCGATCGCCTGTTCGGCGCTGCCGAGCTCCGCCTTGGCGGCGGCGACAAACAGCAG
>NZ_JAWJUW020000099.1:0-266 GCF_033052795.2 Halovibrio sp. HP20-59 | reverse complement strand
CACTGGCCACGAGCATGCCGCTGGCCGCGCTGGCCCAGGCGCCGATTGCCGCGCCGCCGCCACTGCCGCGCACGGCACTGCCGGTGCCGGCCGCGGGCTGGCGTGTTTACGGCAACAAGCCCGAGACCCAGGCCCAGCCGACCACCAGCGCCGATGGCCGCAACCTGCTGATCCAGCAGGCCAGCCAGCGCGCCATCTACGCCTGGAAAAGCTTCGACATCGGCGCGGACGCGGCCGTCACCTTCGAGATGGCCCAGCCGGGCTCC
>NZ_JAWJUW020000098.1:0-267 GCF_033052795.2 Halovibrio sp. HP20-59 | reverse complement strand
CCGGCTTTGTGGCCCGCCCGGGCGCCTACAGCGTCAGCAGTCTGGCCACGGTAATGACGGGCCTGACCCAGGCCGGCGGCCCGTCCGCAGCCGGCAGCTTCCGCAATATCGAGCTGCGCCGCGGCGGCCAGGTGGTCGGGCACTTCGACCTCTATGACCTGCTGGTGCGTGGCGACAAGAAGGGCGACCTGCCGCTGCAGGCTGATGACGTGTTGCATGTGGGCCCGGTGGGCGCGCAAGTCGCGCTGATCGGCTCGGTGAACCGCC
>NZ_JAWJUW020000097.1:0-267 GCF_033052795.2 Halovibrio sp. HP20-59 | reverse complement strand
AACGCTTGGTGTATGTGCGAATACCCCTTCGTTAGAGGTCAATTTGGTCGATCTCTCAAACCCGTTCGCCGCATAGAGGGCAAGTCTGGTGGCTTTCGATACCTCGACGAGCCAAACAAATCGGACAAGAGACGCGCTGTTCGGATGGCGCAATCTGATCGTAGCCTATGCATGTGCCTGCAATGTGGCAGCGGTGGCAGCAACAAACTATGAGCAGTACCTCTCCATCGTGCGATATCGGGGCGCGGGCGCATCGTTTCCATTCGA
>NZ_JAWJUW020000096.1:0-268 GCF_033052795.2 Halovibrio sp. HP20-59 | reverse complement strand
GGCCAGACGTGCACGCTTGCCCCCGGCGCACGTGAACACTGAGACCCGGGCTTACGGTCTACAGTCGGACAATATGACTTTCCTGCGCCTCAACACCCGTTCCCTGCGACTCAGTTTCGCCGCGCTGGTCGTACCCACCTTGCTCGCGGGCTGCACCTCCACCGACCCAACCGCGAACACCGGCACGCAACAGACCGGGAAAACCACGGCAGGCTGTGACGCTGTGAGCGGCGCTGAAACCGTGATCATTGGGACGGCGAATTTTCCC
>NZ_JAWJUW020000095.1:0-268 GCF_033052795.2 Halovibrio sp. HP20-59 | reverse complement strand
GCGGCACAGTGGATGCTGAGCCGCACGCCGGCCCGCTCGCGCGCCAGCCCGTCGATGCCTTGCCGCGCGGCCAGCGCGCGGGCCGGCGGCACCTGGTCCACCACATCGTTGACACCCAGCGCCGTGACCAGCACATCGGCTGGTTCCAACTCGGTCGAATCGAGCGCAGCCAGCGCCTGCTCGCTGCGGTGGCCGCTTCTCGCCACCAGTTGCCAGCCCACCGAATGGCCGGTCAGCCGGGCCAGCGCTTCACTGAGCCGACCCGCGA
>NZ_JAWJUW020000094.1:0-269 GCF_033052795.2 Halovibrio sp. HP20-59 | reverse complement strand
CTGCATCACTCCGTCGATGCGGCGCAGGCCGCCACGCCGCGGCCGAACCCGGCCTGTTCAGCCTGCGGCGCCGGCTGGCGGCGGCATGCTCATGGGGCAGGGGGGGGGCTGGCGGCCTGAGGCCCGCCGAGCGGTGGCCGCGGCGGGGTTGACGTCCCTGCTCAGGCGCGCGTTATCAGCGCGGTTGAATCCGGGTCCAGGGGTTGCACCGTAGAGATCCCCGATGCCATGCCGGCATCGCCTCACAGGATGCCCCGATGAAACCCCGC
>NZ_JAWJUW020000093.1:0-271 GCF_033052795.2 Halovibrio sp. HP20-59 | reverse complement strand
GGCGCAATTGGACTGGTAGTGGCATGCACACCAGCCAAGTGCCCGCCCGCCCATCCGCAAAAGCCGCTGACAAGGAACAAAGAATGCAGATCAGACCCACCCCCATCGCGTCCGCCGTGTCGCTGGCCCAGCTGGCCCTGCCGCTGGCCAGCCGGGCCCAGGACGCCGCACCCGCGCAGCTCGAACAGGTGGTCATCACCGGCATCCGTGCATCGCTGCAGTCGGCTGCCAACATCAAAAAGAATGCCAGCGCCGTGGTCGACGCGGTGTC
>NZ_JAWJUW020000092.1:0-271 GCF_033052795.2 Halovibrio sp. HP20-59 | reverse complement strand
GCTGCGGTCGTCGATTTCGAGCGGCCATTCGCGGCTTGCGGCGCGCAGGCGCGAAAGGCGCTCGTCCTGATTCGGCGTTGTCCGTCCCTCAATAAGGGCGTCGAATGGGATCCAGTCGCCAAGCGCTCGGCAGGCCAAGTCAGCCATCATGCGCGTTGCAAGTTCGCTGCTGCTCATTTCCATGCTGGCAAAGTGGACGCCATGCCCATTGCGCGCGAGGCCAAGCGCAACCCCGCACGCCACCGCAGTCTTGCCCATTCCAGGGCGTCCA
>NZ_JAWJUW020000091.1:0-271 GCF_033052795.2 Halovibrio sp. HP20-59 | reverse complement strand
ATCAGCGTCAATCCGGGCTACACGCTGAGCGGCGCCATCTCGGCCAGCCTCGGAAACATCACCTATTTCCTGCTCGGCAGCAATGCGACGGCGTCGGTCACGACGACCGGCAAGGTTTCCATCGACGGCGCTGCGCCGGTCACCATCGCGCCGACCGCCGTGCCGGTCACGGTGGTCACGCCGACCTTTGGCTACTTCGCGGGCAGCGGCAGCTATTCGGTGGCCGGCTTCAGCACCGCCTCGCTCAGCGCCGCGTCGATCACGCTGTCGG
>NZ_JAWJUW020000090.1:0-271 GCF_033052795.2 Halovibrio sp. HP20-59 | reverse complement strand
GCTCTTTAACAATTTGATCAGGTAATTCATGTGGGCGCTTGCTGACGTTGGTGACAAATCACCAAATATCAAGGCAAGCGACTCAAGCAATAAAGGTTTTTCGGAACCTGTTTTGAATGAATTCGTTTGAACCTTGAGCCAAGTTTGATCCGCTTTTGTTGCCTTTGGGTGACATGTAAGGATCACATAGATCTTAAACTGAAGAGTTTGATCATGGCTCAGATTGAACGCTGGCGGCAGGCCTAACACATGCAAGTCGAGCGGTAGCAGG
>NZ_JAWJUW020000089.1:0-272 GCF_033052795.2 Halovibrio sp. HP20-59 | reverse complement strand
AGCGCCAACGCCACCTTCGGCCTCAAGCCGGTGTGGCAGCAGACCCGCGATGACTGCCAGCTGGCCGACGGCAGCTTCGGCAGCGCCGACCAGTTCGCCTGCAAACGCCGTGGTGCGGACGGCGGATTCACCACGCTGCGGGCCGACTGGCGCGCCACGCGCCGCATCGGCCCTGCCGAACTGGCGCTGCGCGTGGGCGGCCAACTCGCCAGCCAGCCGCTCGTGAGCGCCGAACAGTTCGCCGTCGGCGGCGCCGACACCGTGCGTGGCTA
>NZ_JAWJUW020000088.1:0-272 GCF_033052795.2 Halovibrio sp. HP20-59 | reverse complement strand
CCAACTGCCACGCCGTGGGCCCAGGTGCCCGGCATGGCTTTGGGCCTCAGCTCAATGGGCTGCTGGGCCGCAAGGCGGGAAGCCTGCCGGGCTATGCCTATTCGCCGGCGATGAAGGCCTCGGGGTTGGTCTGGACCGAGACCACGCTGACCGCCTTCCTGCGCGACCCGAACGCCGTCGTGCCTGGCACCAAGATGCGCTACTGGGGCCTGGGCATTGACGAGCAGAAGGTGGCTGGGCTGCTGGCCTATTTCGCTCAGGCCGAACGTTGA
>NZ_JAWJUW020000087.1:0-272 GCF_033052795.2 Halovibrio sp. HP20-59 | reverse complement strand
CCCAGGACCTGCAGCGTGAACGGCAGGGCCAGCTCGTAGAGGCGGTCGGGCTCCAGCCGGGCCGCCTTGTCCGCGGCGGGCAGCCGGTTCAGTGCCGCGTCCCCCGTGGCCAGCAGCCGGCTGAGCGGCAGGAGCTGAGGGGGCTGGCCGGTGGGCATCCGCGCGATACCGATCAGCCGCCCCGCGTTGTCCAGCACCGGCCCGCCCGGGGTGCCATGAGGCAGATCAAAGCCCAGGGCCTGGGCTTCGCGGCCGACGCGGCCGACAAAGCC
>NZ_JAWJUW020000086.1:0-273 GCF_033052795.2 Halovibrio sp. HP20-59 | reverse complement strand
ACAACAGAAGGGCGGACACGATGGCCACCGCCACCCAGGCGAGGGCGGTGCGTTGGGGCTGGCTGAGGGTCATCATCGGTGGCTAAGAAGGGCGCCGATTGTCACTGAAGTGGCGGCGCCCCCCGCTCGACCAAAGTCGCAAGCCGCGCTCGCAGCGCCCCGGCATCGGGGGCGTCGCCACGTGCGGCCAGGTAGGCGGCGAGGTCGGCTGCCGCAGCGGCATTGGCGCCAAGCGCGGCCAACGCCAGCCCACGGTCACGCTTCTCAACCGGG
>NZ_JAWJUW020000085.1:0-274 GCF_033052795.2 Halovibrio sp. HP20-59 | reverse complement strand
GCACGGAAGCTGCAACGCCCGGTGCAGTCAGTTGTCTCCTCCATCCACCCGGATGGCTTCACGCCCCGAGCTGGTTCAGCTTCGGGGCTTTTTTTGTGCGCGCGCCCCGCGAAGGGGCCCCGGGCCTGCCGTCACGCCGGGCGGGCGTCGGTGGTCATCAGCGCCAGCAGCAGGTCGCGGTGGGCGGAGCGCAGCCTCGCGTCGCCGTGGGCCAGGCCCGGGGGCAGCACCGTCTGCATCAGCAGGCCCTGCACCGCGGGGGCCAGCACCAGCC
>NZ_JAWJUW020000084.1:0-274 GCF_033052795.2 Halovibrio sp. HP20-59 | reverse complement strand
GCAGCCTTTCGTGCAGGCCCCCGGGCCGTGCCCGCAGCGCCGGCGCCACCAGCAGCGCCCGCTCACGCTGGGCCTGCAGCTGCGACAGCTGTTGGGCCAGCAGCTCCTCAAACTTGAGCCGGAGCCAGGCCGGATGCTGGTGCTCGTGCAGGGCCTCCAGCGACGCGCTGGGCGGCGGGTGGTGCAGATAGGTCAGCGCCTCCTTCAAGGTCGGCAGGCCGCGCGGTACCGTGCCGGGCGGCAGGATCTCGCGCAGGTCCGCCCGAGCCAGGCC
>NZ_JAWJUW020000083.1:0-276 GCF_033052795.2 Halovibrio sp. HP20-59 | reverse complement strand
GGCGCCCGATGTGATCCTGTGCACCGACCAGGGCCTGGAGGCGCAGGGCGGCGTGGACGGCCTGCTCAGGGCGCCTGGCCTGACGCTGACCCCTGCGGGTCGGGCGCGTCGCGTGCAAAGCATGGAAGCCCTGCTGCTGCGGGGCTTCACGCCGCGACTGCCGCAGGCCGTGGCGGCGTTGACGGTCAAGCTGCATGGCGGCGTGGCAGGAACGCGGCGGTGCTGCCACCGAGCCGCGGGCGCTCGCTGCTGCGGCGCAAGCGCCATGCCCTGCCG
>NZ_JAWJUW020000082.1:0-276 GCF_033052795.2 Halovibrio sp. HP20-59 | reverse complement strand
CGGCCGGCGGCGGGGGCGGCATGTCCTTGGGCCGGCAGGCCAGCGGCCGGCCGTCGGGCGCACCGCAGGTGCCGGTCAGCGCGCGGCCCCGGTGGGTGAAGCTGCAGTCGGCGCCGGCCTTGGCCGTCTTGCAGGCGGTCAGCGCCTCGGCCGGCGGGCCACGGTGTTCGCCTGCGGGCGGCGGGCCGCTCGGGGATTGGGCTTGGGCGCCAGCCGCAGCGAGCAGCAGGCTCAGGATCAGGCGGGTCTTCATCGTGAGGCTCCATCAGGGGTTGA
>NZ_JAWJUW020000081.1:0-277 GCF_033052795.2 Halovibrio sp. HP20-59 | reverse complement strand
AGACAACACTGGCCAAACCCAAGCCGAGCCACAATGGCGACCACTGGCTGTGTTGCCAACGCTCACTGCAGCCATCAATGGTGAGTTGCAGGTCAACGAATCTCTCGTGCGCAAACTCGCAAGCGCCCGCGACAATCCCCACGTCCTGGACGACGCGACCATCGAACGGATCGAGCGGATGTGTCAGGGGCAGCGCGACCTACTTCCGGTCTATCGACAGCAGATCGAACGTTGGAGGACGGAAGCGCGCTCAGACGCGAAGGCGAAAGCGATCCGG
>NZ_JAWJUW020000080.1:0-279 GCF_033052795.2 Halovibrio sp. HP20-59 | reverse complement strand
CGATCTGGATCGGCGTCGATAGACCCGAGCCCCTTCCCACTGACGATGAGGTGATGAGCCGGGTCATGGCTGACCTCCAACTGCTTGCCGTGCATGCACACGCGGCAGCGGTCCAGCTTCTGGATCAGCCTGTGCCAGGCCTGGCCGCACTCGGCCTTCCAAGCCTTACCGAACGCGAGCTGCAGGTCCTGCGATGGGCCGCCCAGGGCAAGTCGGCTCGGGACACGGCCCAAATCTTGGAGCCGCCACTCAGCAAGCGCCAGGTTGATCGCTACGCTC
>NZ_JAWJUW020000079.1:0-279 GCF_033052795.2 Halovibrio sp. HP20-59 | reverse complement strand
ATATACCATCGTATATTTCTGGGACTTCAGCGGTATCTATCTGCTGATTGTCCCGCTCTTTATGTTTGGGAGAAGGAGCACACAGGTTTACGCGGCCGGGTGTTCGGATTTTCTGTTAATCTGAGGTTGGTCGTGGGTATTTGGACGATCCTCGTCAAGCGGAGCCAACGCCTCCGGCGGCTGCTCTATTTATTGTCTTTGAGACTTTTGAAAGTTACGCTCTGGCTTCGCCGCGCAGGAGCAATTTTTCTTACCCGATTGGCGCTGCATCTATCGCAA
>NZ_JAWJUW020000078.1:0-280 GCF_033052795.2 Halovibrio sp. HP20-59 | reverse complement strand
GTCTGGGCAGACTTGAACTGCCGACCTCACCCTTATCAGGGGTGCGCTCTAACCAACTGAGCTACAGACCCATTTACTTACTACTCTTACGACCGTGTCGGCTGGCCGACCTCACCCTGCTTTCCATTTAAGGTCAGGGGTGCGCTCTAACCAACTGAGCTACAGACCCAAGAGGGGATCGTGCTTTTACCGTTTGCTCTATAATCTGATCAGGTAATTCATTGTGGACGCTTACTAACGGTGACGCATCGTTTAAGGAGGTGATCCAGCCGCAGGTTCC
>NZ_JAWJUW020000077.1:0-281 GCF_033052795.2 Halovibrio sp. HP20-59 | reverse complement strand
GCTCGCGATGACAGAATCTAACCCGGAGATCGCCACGCTTCGTTCGCGATGACATGAGCAAAGCCGCTCGCCATGACCCACTACATGTCCTTGCGAGGAGCGCAGCGACGCGGCAATCTGCACCAGCGGCGGCAAACACCCCCGAGATCGCCACGCTTTGCTCGCGATGACAAAACAGCCAAAACCGAGATCGCCGCGCTTTGCTCGCGATGACATGAGCAAAGCCGCTCGCCATGACCCACTACATGTCCTTGCGAGGAGCGCAGCGACGCGGCAATCTG
>NZ_JAWJUW020000076.1:0-284 GCF_033052795.2 Halovibrio sp. HP20-59 | reverse complement strand
GCCCGGCCCAGGCGGCGCTGGTGGGCGTGCTGGTGCCGGTCATCGCGCTGATGGTGTCGGCCGCGCTGGAGGGCTGGCAGGCCACGCCGCTGGCCCTGGGCGGCATGGCGCTGTGCCTGGTGAGCCTGTTCGTCGCGACGCGGCCTCAGCGCTGACCCGGCCGGGCCAGCTGCGCCTGCGCCCCGTCGATGAGCAACCGCAGGGCGTCGTCGAAGGCAGCGTCAGGGTCGTGGCCCAGCGTGGCCGCCCAACCTGCCGCCAGCAGCGGGTAGTGGGTCGCGTCC
>NZ_JAWJUW020000075.1:0-287 GCF_033052795.2 Halovibrio sp. HP20-59 | reverse complement strand
CGCGCCGCCGACAGTCCCACGGCGTTGGCCAGTTCCTTGGGTCCGAGCCCCCAGAGGCGACCCGCAATCAACGGAGCGGCGTAAGCCATCGCACACAAAGGATGAAAGCCGCGACGCATGAAAGACACCACGTCGGTGATGCGCGCGCTGGCCTCATAGCCAACCGCGAGCGCCGTGATGAAGTCACGACCATTGCGGCCCAGGCTCTCACACAGGGCGAGCGCGGTAGGCATCAACTCACTGGGGTGCAAGGGCTCGGTGCCGAGGTAGGTGTCATTCAGGTCGAG
>NZ_JAWJUW020000074.1:0-290 GCF_033052795.2 Halovibrio sp. HP20-59 | reverse complement strand
TAGGGCCTGTTGACGTTTTGAGGGATAGCATTGGCAGGATAGGGGCAAACTCGCAGAATACAGGTTCCGACACCAACAAACTGCGAGCTTGCCATGCCCCGACTGATGCTCACGGATGAACACTGGTCGAAGCTAAAACCTATCCTGCTTCAACAACGTATCTATGACAAGGCTGACCTGCGGATGACGGTAGAAGGCATACTTTACCGAATCCGTACCGGCTGCCAGTGGCGCGATTTACCCGACGACTTTGGGCACTGGAATACGGTCTATAAGCGCTTTAACGCTTG
>NZ_JAWJUW020000073.1:0-291 GCF_033052795.2 Halovibrio sp. HP20-59 | reverse complement strand
CATCACGCGCCAGACGCTGGACATGGCGGGCAACGTGTTGAGCCAGGGTTGCGCGAGCGAGACGGCGACCCGAGTGAGCTGGTAGCGCGGGCTGCTGCCCCGTGAACGTTGTTGTGGGTCCAAGAAGCTTCGTATCGGAACAGCCGAGGTGTGCTCAGGCCCCTCTTCGAGGCGGGGTGCATCGCCAAAACGGACGCTGACACGAGGGGGCCGTCTGGACGATGCCCGCTGTTGTGCTGCTTGTCCGCCTGGCGTCCGACGCAACGACCTGCTGCGCAAGCTCGCCGAGCG
>NZ_JAWJUW020000072.1:0-307 GCF_033052795.2 Halovibrio sp. HP20-59 | reverse complement strand
CATCGACTTCCGGAGGCCCTTCGCGAAACAAGATCCACTCCGGGCGGACCTTGAGAACCCGGCAGACCCGGATGAGGTTTTCCGCTGTGATGGTTGTTGCTGGAGTGATGTTGCCGGCTCCCACCCAAGCGGAAAGGGTTGGCACTGAGACGCCAGTTTCGGCGGCTACAGCACTCTTAGTCATGCCACTGTTCTTCAAGGCTTTGGCCAGCCTGTTGTTCCAAGTTTCCATTAGGTGAGCCTAACTGAGATTCTTTTAGCTATCCCTTGCATTTGGATTTAGGTCGGCCTAAAATCGGGTCCAAAG
>NZ_JAWJUW020000071.1:0-309 GCF_033052795.2 Halovibrio sp. HP20-59 | reverse complement strand
ACTATCGCGATCACGTGCTGGGATGGACGGTGTCGGGGTATCGGTTCGGGTGAGATGTGCGCTACTGACGCATCAGCCGGTCACGAGCGGCCTGCACGAGCTGCTCGTAGTCCGGTGCGAACGGGGCGGTCA
This sequence comes from Halovibrio sp. HP20-59, assembly GCF_033052795.2. NCBI lineage: Bacteria > Pseudomonadati > Pseudomonadota > Gammaproteobacteria > Oceanospirillales > Halomonadaceae > Halovibrio > Halovibrio sp. HP20-59. The sequence goes on along the minus strand of NZ_JAWJUW020000071.1, from coordinate 177 downwards.
GTTGTTCCTCGAGCGTCGCCAGAATGCCGTCCAGCACGGTTTGTTCTGCGGCGTGGTCCGCCCGCGTGGCATTTTCGTCGCTCCAGCGCGACAAGATGGAGAAGAACACCAGCGCTTCGTCCGACGTGAGGCGAAGCGTGGTTGCTTCTTCGGCCTGGGCCTGTTCCGTCACTCCCG
>NZ_JAWJUW020000070.1:0-311 GCF_033052795.2 Halovibrio sp. HP20-59 | reverse complement strand
CCAGGTCCGCAGCAACCGCGCTTGCCGCACCCGACGGACTGGAGGCGCCAGAACCCGGCCCGATTACGGGCGTTCCCGCATTGCCACTGCCGCCACCGCAGGCAGCGAGGGACAGCGCCAAGGCACCGCCCAACAACGCGCGCGTCACGCGCCAGCTCCACACATCAAACTTCATCATCTCTATCGCTCCCGTGAACCGGCCAGCTCACGGCTGCGGCACACCGTCATTTGAGGGGTTGGCTTCAACGCACCGTGGCGCGCTCGCTGACGACCTTGGGCGTCAGGAAGATCAGCAGCTCGGTCTTGCTGGA
>NZ_JAWJUW020000069.1:0-319 GCF_033052795.2 Halovibrio sp. HP20-59 | reverse complement strand
CAAGACGCTTGTCGCCATTATTGAAAACCTCGCGCGCGCGGAAGAACTAGGATCAGATAAGAGTGCCGGACACGAAGAGACCCCGACGACCAAACGGGTACGAAAAAGTGCGGCGCGGAGCTAGTGCTCCGGAGGCAACAACATACTCCGAACGGTAGCCACACAATGCGGATTGACCGGTAAGCGACACTACCCCGGCGTACTCGCGCTACAGCGGCCACCGGCCTCGGGGTGCGAGGTGTTGCCAGGTCCTTATGTAGGCAGCAGCAGTGACTCAGCCCACCTTGGTGCGCGCGGGTCGAACTGGGCTTCGAGCCCG
>NZ_JAWJUW020000068.1:0-319 GCF_033052795.2 Halovibrio sp. HP20-59 | reverse complement strand
CTGCCCGCCCAATGGCGTGCTCAGTGGCCAGACCTGCACCATCACCACGACCACGCCGGCGAACGTGCAGTTTTCCTGCGTCGACGGCAGCGCCGTGGTCAACGGGTTTTGCAACATCCGCTCGGTGCAGACCGCTTGGACCAACACCTGCGCCGCCTACCAGAACGCCGGCGGTGCGCCCGTTACGCCATGAGCAATCACCCCGTGTCTCGCCTCGCATCTCGCTCCATGCTGGATCGCTTGCTTCGGCTCCGTGCGGTGTTTGCAACCGCGGCCACGCCCGGCCACGTACTCGCGCTACGCGGGCTCCTCGCGGCGG
>NZ_JAWJUW020000067.1:0-325 GCF_033052795.2 Halovibrio sp. HP20-59 | reverse complement strand
GACGACTTCACCGCTACGTACGACCCTGGCTCGAAAACTTTTACGGTGTCCGTGCCTCAAGCGCTGCTGATCCATTCGGGCGAAGTGCCAAACGAGACCCAGACAGATGCACAAGAACAACCGAGCCATCAGGTTGCACAGACCTTGACCATCCGCTTTTCGCCAAATGCGACATGGCTTCTGGGTCAAATGCTTCTGCACATGCAGCAAAACGGCAGGCAATTCGGCGAAGAACCCGGGCAACCGAGCGGCGAACGGCATTGAAGCGCTCGCTCGCACGGACGGACTTGAGGACAGGAACGGGCCTCACGCTGCCGCCCCTTCG
>NZ_JAWJUW020000066.1:0-353 GCF_033052795.2 Halovibrio sp. HP20-59 | reverse complement strand
TGCCATTTTTCAAAGACGCACAAGGTGCCCTGCATTATCTGAGCAGCACGGATGTCACAAACGCGGCGGGAAGCGGCTTGCCATTGCCGGCCCCCGATTGGGCGGCAATCACCGACGATGAGGCTGCAGCAATACAGAATCCACCGCTCACCGTGGGGCAGGCGCAGGCACAGCAGATTGCATTGCTTGAAGCCGCGTACTCGAGCGCAATCACCCAGCCCGTGACCTTCACCACGGCGGCCGGCGTGAAAAAGACGTTCCAGGCCGACACCGACAGCCAAATCGTCCTGATCAAGGCGCAGCAGGGCTATGCGATTGTCGGCGCGGTTCCGGACGGCTTCTCCTGGGTCGCA
>NZ_JAWJUW020000065.1:0-364 GCF_033052795.2 Halovibrio sp. HP20-59 | reverse complement strand
CCCATCACCCGGCTCGCCACCCAGATGAGCTGGAAGCTGCCGGCTCCGGGCGGCAAGACGGCCGGCGAGGTCGAGCTGAGGCTGCAAGACCTGAGCCTGCAAACCCCCGACCTGAGCGGCGATTTCGACCTGGTCTGGAAGCGCGCTGCCGGCTCGACCAGCCCCGGTCATCTGGACCTGAGCGGCCACGCCCGCCAGCTGGACGCAACACGCGTGGCGCGCTACATGCCGATCAGCCTGCCGGCCACGCGCAGCTATCTGGCACGCGCCCTGCTCGGCGGCGAGGCCCGCAACATCAGCGTGCGGCTGAAGGGCGAGCTGCATGACTTCCCTGTCGACGCGCCGCACGCGAACGGCATCTTCC
>NZ_JAWJUW020000064.1:0-369 GCF_033052795.2 Halovibrio sp. HP20-59 | reverse complement strand
CCACAGCTGCCGGCGCGGTCGTGACGATCCCGGGCGCGAAGTACATTTCGCCGCGCGTGGGCGGCGTGGGCGTCGCAACTCGCGAGACGCGGCGCCAAGAACAGACCTACATGGTCACGATCTGGGCCAACTGCTTTGACCAGCGTGACCCGATTGCCGCGGCGATCGATTCGGCGCTGTCTGGCCAGATTCACCTGACGCTGGCCGATCAAAGCGTCGCCACGCTGCGCTACAAGAGCAGCCGGCAGGACGACAGCCTGCAGAAAGAGGGCATCTACCGGCGCGACCTGATGTACGCGGTGGAATTCTCGACGTTCCAGTCGGCCACGCTGACCCAGATCACGGCGACCATCGAAAACGTCAGCGCCG
>NZ_JAWJUW020000063.1:0-384 GCF_033052795.2 Halovibrio sp. HP20-59 | reverse complement strand
CCGATGCGTCGCAGCAGCAGGTCGACGCGGGCCCGGGCACGGTGCGGCAGGGCCATGTGGACCGCCAGCGCGATGCACAGGCCCAGGCCGGCGGCGGCGAGCAGATCGTGAAGCATGGTTTGAGTGTGACCGAACTTGCGCTGTTGAGGACAGCCGATTTGAGGGGGGCTCAGCGAGGCTGGCGTCTTTCCCACAATGCCAGCATCGCGTCAGGAATCGCCCGGCTCGCCGTGTCGCGCGCTTCGGCCGTGGCCTCGGCCAGCGGCCCGTCCTCGGCGCCCAGTGCCGCAATCGGCGCCAGCAGCGCCGCCGTGTCCGGGTCGTCGAACCACGGCGCCCAGGCTTCGGGTGCCAGCTCCACCGCGATCAGGAAGCCGGCGGCCC
>NZ_JAWJUW020000062.1:0-401 GCF_033052795.2 Halovibrio sp. HP20-59 | reverse complement strand
ATTCTCGGCGCCGGCCAGGTCGGCGGCACACTGGCTGAACACCTCGCCCGCGAGGAAAACGACATCACTGTCGTTGATACCGACGCCAAAAAACTGCGCGATCTACACACTAAGCTCGATATCCGCACGGTTACCGGCGCGGGCTCCTACCCGATTGTGCTCCGTCAAGCGGGCGGCGAAGACGCCGATATGTTGATCGCCGTTACCAACAGCGACGAGATCAATATGATCGCCTGTCAGGTCGCGCATACGCTGTTTCGCACGCCGACCAAAATTGCCCGGGTGCGCGCCACCGCGTATTTGACCCGTAAAGGCCTTTTTGCCCACGAAGCGATCCCTATTGATGTACTGATCAGCCCCGAGCAGGTGGTCACCGACCACGTACGCCGCCTGATTGAGCA
>NZ_JAWJUW020000061.1:0-406 GCF_033052795.2 Halovibrio sp. HP20-59 | reverse complement strand
ACCGCGTTCTCGCGCCTGAGCGACCGGGTCGGCTTCCGTGTGCGACCGCTGATGCTGCGGCACAGCTACGCGATTCACACCCTACTGCTGCTGCGCAGCCGGCCCGACATCAAGCTGGAGCCGCTGATGTACGTGCGCGACCGCCTTGGGCACGCGAGCGCCCAAACCACGATGGTCTATCTTCAGCAGATCGAGCGGCTACTCGGCGCCGAGGCGCTTGCCATGATGGATGAGTTCGATCAGCTCTACGGTGTTAGCGGCGCCCTCGCCGCTTCACCGCGGCCCAGCTCCACGGAGTCGCAACGGCACTGAGCGCGATGCCACGAAAGAAGAACTACAAAGCCAGCGAGGACCGAGCCGCACTGGCTGCCGCCACGTCGTCCCTGTCGACGCCGCCGATGCCCGG
>NZ_JAWJUW020000060.1:0-349 GCF_033052795.2 Halovibrio sp. HP20-59 | reverse complement strand
GGGCCTGCCCCCGCGCCGGGGCGCCCCCCCGCCCGCGTCCCCCTGCCCCTCCTGTTGCGCCGCCGCCCCCCCCAGCCGCGCGCTCCCCGGCTGCCCGCGCTCGCCCCCCGGCCCCGCCCGCTCCCCCCCGCCCCGCCGCTGCGCCCCAGCCCGCCCCCGCCGCCGCCCACCAGCCCCGAGCCTTTTTTTACCGCGGCAGACTTTTCTGCGCTGGGTTGGAGGGTGGGCTGGTTTTGCGAAGTGCTCTCTCCCGAGCATGATTTTTCTGAGCTGCCTGGGCGGCAGCGCACTGAGAGCGTCTGTCCTTTCCAGCCGAAGGCAAGTTACTTAGCTGCCTGGGCGGCAGCGC
>NZ_JAWJUW020000059.1:0-412 GCF_033052795.2 Halovibrio sp. HP20-59 | reverse complement strand
AGGAAAAAGTACTTCCCCTCTTCCGTTAGGCGGTGAATATCGGGTGTTTTATCAACGTAGTAGTAGCCCCTTTCCCGGATATCCGAGAAGGTCTGAACGCCAATAGGCAGTTTGAGCCGGTTTTCAGTAGGCATTTCAGTGATCATGGCAATCTCAAGAAACAGGTGAGCTTAAAGCAAGCATAACATGCACGGCACTCTCCTCACCCTTCAAGGAGTGGCATCCAAGATGGCCGAAAAAAGAAATAACAAACCGCCTACTTATATTTCTTAAGAATTAACATCTGACCAATAGCGTTATCAACACCCAGGATTTACACTCCAAGCGTCTCCACATCAAACCTGACGATTTGGCGCTGCTGGCGGGAAAACTCGACGCCCACCAAGTGAATCGGCTTGCCCGCGGCGCGGTA
>NZ_JAWJUW020000058.1:0-416 GCF_033052795.2 Halovibrio sp. HP20-59 | reverse complement strand
CTTCCCTACGCCTGGGGGCCGATTGGCAAAGCCTGGGAGATACCGTCCTACCCCCACAGCAAGCGGTTAAATGTGTTGGGATTTCTGAGTCGCCAAGGTCAGTTTTTCTACCACACGACGACGGAGACGGTCACGACCGACATTGTGATCGAAGCGTTCGATCAGTTCGTGGCGCAAAAGGATCCGGATACGTATGTGGTCATTGTCCTGGATAATGCCAGTATGCATTGCTCCAAGGCATTCAGACGTAGGATTGTCGATTGGATGGCACATCGCGTCCATTTGGTTTACCTGCCACCTTACTCGCCTGAACTGAATCTGATTGAAATCTTGTGGCGTGAGATCAAGTACCGGTGGCTGCCGCTAACCGCCTATGGATCCTTTAACAGGCTCTGTGAAGCGGTCAACAAAGTGTG
>NZ_JAWJUW020000057.1:0-487 GCF_033052795.2 Halovibrio sp. HP20-59 | reverse complement strand
AGACCAGCCACGCACCAGCCGCGACTTCAACGTGCCCTTCGACAGATTCAACCGCTCGGCCCACTGCACAAGACCCATGCGCTCTCCACCAAACTCGATCAGCTTGTCGTGATGCATCTTTTCGATAGGAAGGGAAATTGCATCAGTGAAGGCCCAGCCATCTCGGAGTCGCTTAAGCAAAGTCGAGGACGTGATGCCGGATTTCTCAGCCCATTCAGCAATACAGAGAGTCTCGCCAGCGTGGGTGATAAACACATTGCTACGCTTGTTGCGCTGTTGCTGCGTCCAGGTTGCCCAACGGCAGTTTTCGGGCGAGTAACCCAGCGAGTTGTCGATCCTATCTAGCGTTGTGCCGGCTGGCGGATGGCCCATGTCCGCTAGAAATCCCTCGTAAGTCATCCAGCGCTCACAGACCGTAATGCCCCGGCCGCCATATCGCGGATAGGACGTGTTGTTCGGGTTGGTGCACCGCCCTTTCATCTGCGCC
>NZ_JAWJUW020000056.1:0-488 GCF_033052795.2 Halovibrio sp. HP20-59 | reverse complement strand
AGCACGCTGTAAAGGTTTTTTAACCCTTCGCGCAACTCCCGTGCTCGTTCTGGAAGCAATATATTATCTAGAATGGGTTTATCGTATTCATCGATCAGTACAACGACGCGTTCACCGCTGTGTTGATGCGCTTTATGGATAAGCTCACGAAAACAGCCGGCTATCGATGTATTCTGGAAAGTAATGCCCAAGCGCTCGGCTTCCGCTCGCAGCAACTCATGAATATGAATATCCAATGCTTCGCGACTGACTAAATGGCCATCGGCAAAGCCTATACGAATCACCGGATGCTGAGCTTCCCAATCCCATTTATCGTGGATGTATAACCCCTCAAACAGCGCTTCGCGGCCTTCAAACAGGCAGCGTAACGTATCCAGCAGCAGGCTTTTGCCGAACCGACGCGGGCGGGAAAGGAAAAAGTACTTCCCCTCTTCCGTTAGGCGGTGAATATCGGGTGTTTTATCAACGTAGTAGTAGCCCCTTTCCCG
>NZ_JAWJUW020000055.1:0-534 GCF_033052795.2 Halovibrio sp. HP20-59 | reverse complement strand
TCCTGGGTCCAATACCCAAACATCAGGCACATCCCAACGCGCCATAAAAAGTCCGCGCTGCTGTCCCTTCCTGAGCGGATCATCGTCGGAATGTTCGGCCTGTTCCTTCTTGGCGCTGGAACCATAGCGATGGCTGCGGGAGCCTTTGTGCTTTACCTCGTACTCAGCAGCCTCTTCTAGACCTTGTAGTCCAGCGAAGTTCCCCCGACGCTCCCGGTAATCACCGCGCCGCCGACCAGTTTTTTCACCTCGTCCACGCTCTCGTATGCCGCAGCGCCCAAGAACGGGCGCGGCGGGATCTTGTCAGTCCCCAGTTCCTGGTAGACGGCAATGTCCGAAGTGGACCCGATCGCGGCTTCCAGGCCGTGCGTCTCATGGCTGAGGGAATCGCGTAGCTCGCCAGTGCGCAACAGCGGGTCGTTCTCAGTGAAGCCCTTGCGCACGCGGTCTTCCTTGGTGCTGTCGGCCAATTCCGGCCATGCTTCGTGCATGCCGTTGGCATCCTGGTATTCGCCGATCTTGCCCTTGGCGGCG
>NZ_JAWJUW020000054.1:0-638 GCF_033052795.2 Halovibrio sp. HP20-59 | reverse complement strand
TAGGGCCTGTTGACGTTTCACATGGGCAGCCATAAAAAACCACAAGCTAAGGCCACCATGCTTTCGTAGTTTCGCTTGAGCTTGTCGTAACGCGTCGCTATGGCACGATACGGCTTCAACCGAGCAAAGGCATTCTCTACAAGATGACGATAGCGATATAACCCTCTGTCTAAACTGCTATTTCCTGTCTTTGAGTTGCGCTTGCGTGGGATCACTGAGTCCATCCCCTTGGCGTCGACCTGCTCACGGATACGCTCACTGTCATACCCTTTGTCAGCCACTAATGCCCCGCCTGTTGGCAACTCATCAATCAGCGCCTGTGCCTCAGTGCTGTCGTGTACGTCACCTCCGGTGATCCTGAAAGCAATCGGTAGTCCATAAGCGTCAACGGCTAGGTGTATCTTGCTTGTGTTGCCCGCACGGCTTTTACCAATGGCTTCTACTTCCTCTGTGGCAGCCCCTGTGCAGTCTTGATGCGCCTTGATATAGGAGCCATCAATGAAGAGCCATTCCGTATCTGGGTCTTCCACTAACCGATTAAAAACAGTCATCAATTTGCCTGCGGCCGACCAAGCGTTAAAGCGCTTATAGACCGTATTCCAGTGCCCAAAGTCGTCGGGTAAATCGCGCCACTGGCA
>NZ_JAWJUW020000053.1:0-640 GCF_033052795.2 Halovibrio sp. HP20-59 | reverse complement strand
AACTCAAATAGATAAATGTGCCCGGCGAAATCCACTGTCATATCCACTTTGCCGAAATGGCTAGCGTCTTCCACCGTGACGCCCACGCCCAAGGCGGCGAAGTGGCTATAGAAGACACTCGCATAATGCCCCTCATACTGAGCGATGGGGTTGTTGCGGTACCAATCGTGGGGCAGCCCGGCGTAAAGGGCTTTGAGGTGATTTTCCAATCCAGCTAAATCGTGCGTTTGTAACACTTCTAACAACGCCAACTGATAACTTTGTAGCTCGCTATCACGAAGCCCTAGAACAGGCAGCAGCATCTCATTAAGGCTGCTTTCCACTTCCTGGTTGGGAAAGCCTAGCGTGTAGAGCTGATACCCCACCATCGGCTCCGTGAGATGCTTAATCGTGAGGTAACCGGTCTGAAACAGCAGTCCTTCCGTGGTGATGTCGTCCACATCAAAACGTCCCAACAACTGCGCTTTGGCTTGCATCTTATCTAGCCGAGGGCTGAACACCCCCCGCTGCTTCAAAATATCGATTAAAAAGGTCGGTGTAGCGCTCTCAAACCAATAGGGGCTAAACTGGCGCTTTTGGAACAGTAGTAGTACATCAAAAGGGTTGTATACAGCGGTCACTTCCTGCCCACCCCAACGGT
>NZ_JAWJUW020000052.1:0-702 GCF_033052795.2 Halovibrio sp. HP20-59 | reverse complement strand
GGCGCCACAAGGCTACTGGAATTACCCGAAAGGCACCGAGCAAACGCCCACTCATGCGCAGGAAACCAATATGGAGCGCCAGACCAAGCTTGTGGGAATCACCTCGGCGTGCATTGATTGCGTCGCGCTCGGCACCATCGAAGTTGAAAAATGCCTTCATCTCGAAGTCGCTGATATCGCGGGGGAGCCCACGCATCCCCAAAAACGTTGTGTGCCAACCCTGCATCGTGAACCTCAAAAGTGGGAGGCCACCATACCCGTTTACAAAGCGAACAGGAAAGTCAATGAAATCAACGGTCTACCCAGACCACCCCCGCGCCAGTGCTAGCTTTGCGTACCGTCACTTATTGCACTGAAAACGAGGAGACCCCTTTCACGAGGTCACGACCTACGTGGTGCTGGTGGTGTTCTTCGTGGTGGTCGTCTTCGCGGTGGCGAATCCTGTGCTGATGTCCGTGATGGAGCGCACGCGCGAATTCGGCATCATGCTTGCCGTCGGCATGAGCCGCACGCGCGTGCTTCGGCTGGTCCTGTATGAATCGATCCTTCTGGGCATCGTTGGCCTGATCGTCGGCAACGCCGTCGGCTGGACAGTGACGGCGTATTTCGCGCGCGCGGGTATCCATCTGCACGGTTTTGAAGCCGGGCTGCGCACGCTGCCCGGGCTGTCCGACGTCGTCTCTCCGGTGGTGAGCGCCGAGC
>NZ_JAWJUW020000051.1:0-576 GCF_033052795.2 Halovibrio sp. HP20-59 | reverse complement strand
CCCCTCATGACAAGGCTCTTTATCGCACTCACACCTAATGAGCAGCAGGTGCTAAGTGAGGCCTACCAGCGTGGCGAGAAGCGGGCGCTGCGCCGGCGAGCGCACGCGATTTTGCTTAGCCACCAAGGTTACACGATCGACCAGATCAGTAGCATCCTGGCGGTACAACGCAATGCCGTGGCGGGCGCCCGCCTGTCCTGACCGAGGACGACCGTGTCTGCCTACAGCAGCTGGTGGAAGAACACCCCCACCAATTACCTGTGTTGCAGGCACGTTTGCAAGAAAAGACAGGCAAGGCGTTCAGTCGCTCCACACTGCGTCGTGCGTTAAAAAAAACGGCAATAGCTGCAAGCGAGTCCGACACTCTCTAAAAGGCTTGCGTGACGAAACTGACTTTCGTAACACGCAAAGCATTCTTAAAGAGCTTCAGACATGGGAAGACAATGACGAATGCGAGCTTCATTACTTTGATGAAGCAGGTTTTTCGCAGGCATCGTCACTTCCCTACGCCTGGGGGCCGATTGGCAAAGCCTGGGAGATACCGTCCTACCCCCACAGCAAGCGGTTAAATGTGTT
>NZ_JAWJUW020000050.1:0-724 GCF_033052795.2 Halovibrio sp. HP20-59 | reverse complement strand
ACCGACGTTGAGTACAACGGGTCATTGATGATTGTCTTGGACCCCGTCTCGTCTGGGTATGTTGGTCTCCTTCCCGTGTCGGCGTCCGTAGCATCCAATGCGCTGACCTGCACGCTGTCGCCTACTGCGCTGGCATTCCGCTCTGGAACCCTGAGCAGCGGTGCGGTAACGCCGTTATCGACCGGAATTCTTTCTATCACAGTGCCCTCTGGCGCGACGCTGGGCACTGTGGGCGGCACGCAGGCCATGCTGGCGTTGCTGGTGGCCTATAACGGCGGCACGCCCGTCCTGTGCATTGCGAACGTTGCCGGCGGCTTGGATCTGTCCGAAACGAACCTGATCAGTCCCACGACGATCAGCAGCAGCTCGAACTCGGCGAGCACGATCTACTCGGCATCGGCGGTCTCGGCAAACTCGCCGTATCGCGTTGTCGGCTACGTCAACATCACTGAGTTGACGGCTGGCGCGTGGTCCAGTGGGCCATCTCTGGTGCAGGGCCAGGGTGGCGAAGCCTTCGCTGCGATGCAGTCGATCGGTTTCGGGCAAACCTGGCAAAACGTGACGGGTTCGAGAAGCGCTAGCACTACCTACTACAACACAACCTCGCGCCCTATCGTGGTAAGCATTGCCGCTGCATCCACGGCAAACTCGAACTACGCGCTCACAGTGAACGGTGTTACTGCGTTCTCCACCGGGCAAAACAACACGTCAACCCTTACTGGAG
>NZ_JAWJUW020000049.1:0-743 GCF_033052795.2 Halovibrio sp. HP20-59 | reverse complement strand
CGTCTTGCGACGTATCACAATTTAAGACCACTTCTTACGAAGTGTTCTTGTCAGCATGATATACATTGTTAAAGAGCAGCTGTTCAATGAACAGTGATAAGGCGGCGTGCTATAACGGCACACAGCGACTTATCAATAGTCACGAAACATACACAAACGGTACTTAAAGTAAAAGAAGACAACAAGTAATGGTGGAGCCAAGCGGGATCGAACCGCTGACCTCCTGCGTGCAAGGCAGGCGCTCTCCCAGCTGAGCTATGGCCCCAATACTAAATTCACGCAAATTTGTGTAAGACAAGGCGCGTTATTGCGACGCATAGCCTGCTATGCGAGTAATAAGGCAACGAAGTATTACGCAAATTTGGTGGGTCTGGGCAGACTTGAATAAACCCATCGACCTCACCCTTCTCTCTATTCAACGTCAGGGGGGGGCGCTCTAACCAACTGAGCTACCAAAGTAAATGGTGGGTCTGGGCAGACTTGAACTGCCGACCTCACCCTTATCAGGGGTGCGCTCTAACCAACTGAGCTACAGACCCATTTACAGGATAGCGTCTAGCCAATCGATTTAAAGACCCACTCACTAAGATAAATATTAGAGAAGGTAGTGCTTTTACCGTTTGCTCTATATCTGATCAGGTAATTCATTGTGGACGCTTACTGACTGTGACGCATCGTTTAAGGAGGTGATCCAGCCGCAGGTTCCCCTACGGCTACCTTGTTACGACTTCACCCCAGTCATG
>NZ_JAWJUW020000048.1:0-1045 GCF_033052795.2 Halovibrio sp. HP20-59 | reverse complement strand
TTTCGCGCGTTCGAAGATGATCGCGGAAAAGTTGACCATTCCGGCCGACCTCGTGCAGGCCCGATTCGGTGACGCGTTCAAGGTCGAGAACGGCAATGTCGTCGCGTACGACAAGTCCGGCAACAAGATCTTTAGCCGCACCAACCCGGGCGAACTGGCAGCCTTCGACGAAGCGCTGGAAGTCCTCATCGAGCACTACCCCCATCGGGACACCATCCTGAAGGGCTCGGGTGCAAGTGGGGGCGGCGCATCTGGCGGCAATGGTGGCGGCAATGGCGGGCGCACGATTTCGCGCGCTCAGTTCGACGGTCTCTCGCCTGTGGAGCAAGCCAAGGCGGCCCGAGACCCGAACGTAACCATCTCGGACTGACGGTCCGTCCATCGAAACAAGGCCACCTTCGGGTGGCTTTTTTCATTTGAGGGTCTGCCCACATGAAAAGCATCATCTCCAAGCTCCGCGTGCTGACGCTCGCGGGTATCGCCTTCGTGGTCGCCATTTATCCGATGGCCACCGTGGCAAAAGCAGCCGCACGGCTGTACGAAGTGCTCGTTGACGCGGTCCAGCGACCGCTGCAGGGCGGCATGATTGCTGGCGCGAACACGCTGACCGGCCTGATCCCGACGCTTTACGAGGCACTGGATGTCGTCTCGCGCGAAATGGTCGGCATGATTCCGGCGGTTTCCCGCAACAGCAGCGGTGAACGCGCGGCTCTCAATGAGTCGATTCTGATCCCGATCACGCCGCCGAGCACGATGGCCGATAACACGCCTGCGGTTACTGCTCCGAACACTGGCGACCAGAACATCGGTAACGTGGCGATGACCATCAGCAAGTCGAAGCACGTGCCGATTCGCTGGAGCGGTGAAGAACAACGTGGCATGAACAACGCCGGCACCTACGGCAAAGTTCTCGTGGAGCAATTCACTCAAGCCTTCCGCACCCTTGGCAACGCCATTGAGACGGATCTGTTCACCACGGCCTACCAAAACGCCTCGCGCGCCGATGGCACCGCCGGTACCGCGCCGTTCGGCACCGCTGGTGACC
>NZ_JAWJUW020000047.1:0-1314 GCF_033052795.2 Halovibrio sp. HP20-59 | reverse complement strand
TCGCCGCCTCCGGGGTGGTGGCCCTGGGCGGGCTCGGCCTGTCCCACTTCTGGGGCTCGCTGGCGCTGCTGGGCATCGGCTGGAATTTGAGTTTCATCGGCGCCACGGCGATGGTCACCGACTGCCACACCCCGGCCGAGCGGGGCAAGGCGCAGGGCATGAACGACTTCTTCGTCTTCGCCGCCACGGCGGCCGTGTCGTTCCTCGCGGGGTCGATCCTGCACAGCTCGGGCTGGCAAGCGGTCAACTGGATGATCTTCCCGGCTTTGGCGCTGATCCTGGTGCCGCTGCTGTGGCAGGGGCGGTACGGTTGCAACTGACTTGACTTGGGGCATTGATCGAGGACTGGAAGCCGATAAGTGGCCCGTTCCGGCACTACACGACTTGTCTCCACTGCTGAAACTTCGGAAAGCTACTTTGCCGTTCCACCTTTATTGATGGTCAAAGAGTTGTATGGACAGATGAATTTAGTTAGTTAGTTAGATTTATCAAGAAGCAGTTTAACCACGGCTTTGGCTTTGCGAGCAGCGTGCAGATCTCCAAGAACGTGAGCCTGAATAATCGCCCCTTCAAGCAACATAGCAATTGTTTCAGAGATTTGAACTATCGATTCTCTGGACGTTATGACAAGTGAAGTGTGGTGTGTGATCCATCGCAGCATAGCCTCTTTGTTTCGGGCGCAAAGCTTATGTATATCATGATCCGGATTGCTGAATTCGGCGCTGACATTAATGAAATAACAACCCAAGAAAAGTGGCTTGGATTGATCGAGACCCTGAAACAGATCGTCAAAAGCATCAAGCATGGCATACAAGGCGTCCCTACCTGGCGTCGCTTCGTGCAAACGCAAATCGAGCCAAGAGAAATACTGCTGATCACAATATTCGACGGTCGCAGCAATTAGATCTTCCTTGCTGGAGAAATGGTTATATAGCGTTTTCTTGGCAATGCCGGACTCTTCAAGTACCCGATTGATGCCAACAGCATGAATGCCGTACTTATAAAAAAGGTTAAAGGCAGTTGCGACTAACTGTTCTTTTTTGTCCATGATGTTATTCATCGTTGTGAGGATTCATACGCGACATGTTGACACAAGGAGACAGGGTTGTCTACAATCCCTCAAGGAGACCGATCTGTCTCTTTCTTTGCAATTTCCTTGAGGCTTCTTTTATGAACACGACAACAGCGGCTTCCGCACAACAGCCCTCCGTCATCTATGATCTAGTCACGATAGGTTCCGGTTCGGCGGCTAGAGCCGCAGCGAACGAAGCACGTAGGCTCGACAAAACAGTCGCCATGATCGAACAGGGGTTG
>NZ_JAWJUW020000046.1:0-1318 GCF_033052795.2 Halovibrio sp. HP20-59 | reverse complement strand
GAGCCCGGTTAGGTAGTAGTACTCGGCGTATCCATACCACAAATGCTCTACGAAGCGCTGTTTGCTCGGAGGCTTTATATGGCCGCCGTTGTATCGACCCGGTGCAATACTGATATTAGCGAGCAATTTTCACGACTTAAAGCTCGTGGCAAACCAGCGTTGTCGGCGTTGGGGCCGGCTATGCGCAAATTGGTACATATCGCTTTCGGGGTGTTGAAGTCACAAAGCGAATATCGGCCGCAAGGGACATAAAGCCCCTTGCAGTTGGTATCGAGAGGTATCTACGGGGTTGGGTGCCCATCTTTCAACGCTGCTTTGGAGTCATATTTGTCATCAGGTCATTTAGTGCAATTGAAGTTCCGATATGTCGGTCTGCAAGTTTTTGATCGTCAGTTACCAAAACAAAGTTACCAATTAGCGCAGTCGCTGAAATAATACTATCGGGGAGCTTTAAAGACGATGTTCTGCGTATTTTGATTGCTGTCTTCTGAATTGACCTTTCTAGCTGTATCACAGTCAGCTTTTGAAGCGACTCCTGCAGCTTTGCTTCATCTTCTCTGGTTAGGGAAGGCCATGAAAGCAGCTCCATCTCCGTGATGACGGAGACGGCATATTGGTTAGCTGGTAATTTTAGTTTTCGATTAATCGCGTAGATAATAGCATTAGTATCAAGCAGATATTTACCAGTCATCCCGCAATTCCCTTTGAAGCTCAACGGCATCCTGTTCTTTGAACGCGCTGATCTGGGTATCACTAAAATCTAATGTTGATGCGGGTAGCTCCTTAATGGGGCTGTCTTTCACCATCACCACAATATGCGCGTGATGGTTTTGAAGTTCGTTGTATTCGGGCGGGATTGTCACCACGCCGTTTTTAATATCTGCTTCGAATTCAATTGCATACATAGCATCTCTCCCCACCAGTTACTCATACGCCCTTTTATCGACCAGCGATAATGCCAAGCCCATAATCAGCCAATATATGGCATCACGTATCATAAGGTAATAGTTACATATTTCGCTTAACGCTCCCACCTTAGCACCCATTCAGGGAGAATCGAGACACCGAGAGTGAACGCTGGCAGACGGCCTGATCGCCCGACAAGTCGGGCTCCTACAGGGGCTGGGTGCAGGCACCGGGTGTTGTGGGAACCAGACTTCGTCTGACGATGTCAGTACTTGTCTTCTTCCCATAATTGGGCAATATCTTCTACCGTTAATCCTGTGGCTTCAGCAATTTGCTCTTTGCTGAGCACGCCGAAGGCTAGTAGATTGCGGGCCGTTGAGCGTTTGGCTTCTAATTGTCCCTCTTGCCGACC
>NZ_JAWJUW020000045.1:0-1333 GCF_033052795.2 Halovibrio sp. HP20-59 | reverse complement strand
CTGACGGATCCCCACGAAGTTGATGCTATTCATCATGTAACGCTTGATAAGTCGCTTCTTCACGCAGGGCTTCCTGAAGCGATGCCCAAGACGGCCAGGGCACAGCACCGAGAGGCTGCCGGCGAAGCCATTCCAGCCCAAAACGCCACACCGACAGGACATTTCGGTGGGTGATACTGTTGCTCTGGTAGCGCTTTTGTTCCCCATTGGCCCTGACGCTCAGGCCAGCCACCATCATGGCCACATTGGCCAACATTGCGATCAGCAGCAGGATCTCGATACGCTTACCTTGACGAGACTGATGCATCCCGAAGCCCAGACCGAATAGCGGGCTTTTGACGTCGCGAAAGCCTTCTTCAATCTGCATCCGCTGCCGGTAGATGGCCACCACTTTCTTTGCCAGGGTTGAGCGATTTGGCAGGTTGGTGACCAGCACCCAGGGTTCTTCCTGGCGCCGTGCCATCGTACGGCTTGCGCTATCCTGAGAGACCTGGTCGCGCTTATTATAATCTTTACGCCCCTTGGGCGGCCGGTGATACAACACCATCTGAGTGACCAGAGGGCTGCTTCGCGCTATCTGAACCGATCCTAGGGCACGAGGTAGAGTGGTCGCTTGCTCAAAGAGTGTCTTGACGGGCTGCCATGCTTGATCGTTCGCCTGATAATGGGTGGGGCGACGTACGCGACCAACGTAATACCAACCGCGCTCCTCGACGGCGCGGAACCAGGGGTTACGAAAACCGGCATCGGTGACCAGGATTGGTGTGGCGTCGTGAGGCAAAATCTCGGCAAGCGCCGCTAACAAATATGCTTCGCAGCAAGGGCAGCCGTTCTTGTCATGAACTTTCTCGAAGATCGGCAACGAACGGCCGGCAAAGGGAATTGCGGCACGCAGTAAAAACTGTCGGCCGTGGTCATCGATCGGCGACCAGTCCACCAGAATCAGAGGGCGTATCGTGTGACCGATCAACAAGTGGGCCACAAGCCAATAAAACAAGGGACGCTCCTCGTGCAAATGGCGGTTACCCAATAGCCGATCGACGCGCTTGATGGTGTGTCGAGGCGCCGCGGGCCCTGGCAAGGCACGCCCCAGCGCTGTTAACCCCAGTCGACGCTCCGTCAGCAAGGCACCGACCGTATCCAGTAGTGCCTGAAGGCGTTTGGCATGAAGAGAGGGGAGTGCTGATGTCAGCCAGTTGTGCAAGAATTGAGGGGCCTGCATGGGTCTCCTTAGGCATATTGTTTGTTTGGCGATTAACAACATGCCGACCCATGCAGGCTCCTTCAACATTACACGCTGATTTTATTGAAAATATTCGTGGGGATCCCTCAG
>NZ_JAWJUW020000044.1:0-1543 GCF_033052795.2 Halovibrio sp. HP20-59 | reverse complement strand
TAAACTGAAGAGTTTGATCATGGCTCAGATTGAACGCTGGCGGCAGGCCTAACACATGCAAGTCGAGCGGTAGCAGGTCCTTCGGGATGCTGACGAGCGGCGGACGGGTGAGTAATGCATAGGAATCTGCCCGGTAGTGGGGGATAACCTGGGGAAACCCAGGCTAATACCGCATACGTCCTACGGGAGAAAGGGGGCTCCGGCTCCCGCTATTG
Organism: Halovibrio sp. HP20-59; assembly: GCF_033052795.2. Lineage (NCBI taxonomy): Bacteria > Pseudomonadati > Pseudomonadota > Gammaproteobacteria > Oceanospirillales > Halomonadaceae > Halovibrio > Halovibrio sp. HP20-59. Next base: position 1,328 of record NZ_JAWJUW020000044.1, on the reverse strand, counting down.
GATGAGCCTATGTCGGATTAGCTAGTTGGTGAGGTAATGGCTCACCAAGGCAACGATCCGTAGCTGGTCTGAGAGGATGATCAGCCACATCGGGACTGAGACACGGCCCGAACTCCTACGGGAGGCAGCAGTGGGGAATATTGGACAATGGGGGCAACCCTGATCCAGCCATGCCGCGTGTGTGAAGAAGGCCCTCGGGTTGTAAAGCACTTTCAGCGAGGAAGAACGCCTGTCGGTTAATACCCGGCAGGAAAGACATCACTCGCAGAAGAAGCACCGGCTAACTCCGTGCCAGCAGCCGCGGTAATACGGAGGGTGCAAGCGTTAATCGGAATTACTGGGCGTAAAGCGCGCGTAGGTGGCTTGATAAGCCGGTTGTGAAAGCCCCGGGCTCAACCTGGGAACGGCATCCGGAACTGTCAAGCTAGAGTACAGGAGAGGAAGGTAGAATTCCCGGTGTAGCGGTGAAATGCGTAGAGATCGGGAGGAATACCAGTGGCGAAGGCGGCCTTCTGGACTGATACTGACACTGAGGTGCGAAAGCGTGGGTAGCAAACAGGATTAGATACCCTGGTAGTCCACGCCGTAAACGATGTCGACCAGCCGTTGGGTGCCTAGCGCACTTTGTGGCGAAGTTAACGCGATAAGTCGACCGCCTGGGGAGTACGGCCGCAAGGTTAAAACTCAAATGAATTGACGGGGGCCCGCACAAGCGGTGGAGCATGTGGTTTAATTCGATGCAACGCGAAGAACCTTACCTACCCTTGACATCTACAGAAGCCGGAAGAGATTCTGGTGTGCCTTCGGGAACTGTAAGACAGGTGCTGCATGGCTGTCGTCAGCTCGTGTTGTGAAATGTTGGGTTAAGTCCCGTAACGAGCGCAACCCTTGTCCTTATTTGCCAGCGAGTAATGTCGGGAACTCTAAGGAGACTGCCGGTGACAAACCGGAGGAAGGTGGGGACGACGTCAAGTCATCATGGCCCTTACGGGTAGGGCTACACACGTGCTACAATGGCCGGTACAAAGGGCTGCGAGCTCGCGAGAGTCAGCGAATCCCTTAAAGCCGGTCTCAGTCCGGATCGGAGTCTGCAACTCGACTCCGTGAAGTCGGAATCGCTAGTAATCGTGAATCAGAATGTCACGGTGAATACGTTCCCGGGCCTTGTACACACCGCCCGTCACACCATGGGAGTGGACTGCACCAGAAGTGGTTAGCCTAACGCAAGAGGGCGATCACCACGGTGTGGTTCATGACTGGGGTGAAGTCGTAACAAGGTAGCCGTAGGGGAACCTGCGGCTGGATCACCTCCTTAAACGATGCGTCAC
>NZ_JAWJUW020000043.1:0-1580 GCF_033052795.2 Halovibrio sp. HP20-59 | reverse complement strand
GCTCTTTAACAATGTATATCATGCTGACAAGAACACTTCGTAAGAAGTGGTCTTAAATTGTGATACGTCGCAAGACGTATCCGGCAAATGAAACGTGATCATTGCGAGTCCAGACTCCTTCGGGTTATAGGGTCAAGCAATGAAGCGCACACGGTGGATGCCTAGGCAGCCAGAGGCGATGAAAGACGTGGTAGCCTGCGATAAGGCTCGGCGAGGTGGCAACAACCTGTGACCCGGGCATTTCTGAATGGGGAAACCCACCGATCATAAGATCGGTATCCTGCACTGAATACATAGGTGTAGGAGGCGAACCAGGGGAACTGAAACATCTAAGTACCCTGAGGAAAAGAAATCAACCGAGATTCCCCTAGTAGCGGCGAGCGAACGGGGACCAGCCCTTAAGCGTATGACTGATTAGGCGAACACGTTGGGAAGCGTGGCCGTAGCGGGTGATAGCCCCGTAGTCGAAAGTCTGAATACGTGAAATCGAGTAGGTCGGGGCACGAGAAACCTTGACTGAAGACGGGGGGACCATCCTCCAAGGCTAAATACTCCTGGCTGACCGATAGTGAACCAGTACCGTGAGGGAAAGGCGAAAAGAACCCCGGAGAGGGGAGTGAAATAGATCCTGAAACCGTGTGCGTACAAGCAGTAGGAGCAGACTTGTTCTGTGACTGCGTACCTTTTGTATAATGGGTCAGCGACTTATATTCAGTGGCGAGGTTAACCGTATAGGGGAGCCGTAGGGAAACCGAGTCTTAACTGGGCGACACAGTCGCTGGATATAGACCCGAAACCGAGCGATCTATCCATGAGCAGGGTGAAGATTGAGTAACATCAATTGGAGGCCCGAACCAGGATCTGTTGAAAAAGATTTGGATGACTTGTGGATCGGAGTGAAAGGCTAATCAAGCTCGGAGATAGCTGGTTCTCCTCGAAAGCTATTTAGGTAGCGCCTCACGTATTACCGCCGGGGGTAGAGCACTGTTTCGGCTAGGGGGTCATCCCGACTTACCAACCCGAGGCAAACTCCGAATACCGGTGAGTAGAGCGTGGGAGACACACGGCGGGTGCTAACGTCCGTCGTGAAAAGGGAAACAACCCAGACCGTCAGCTAAGGTCCCGAAATCCTGGTTAAGTGGGAAACGATGTGGGAAGGCTCAGACAGCTAGGAGGTTGGCTTAGAAGCAGCCATCCTTTAAAGAAAGCGTAATAGCTCACTAGTCGAGTCGGCCTGCGCGGAAGATGTAACGGGGCTAAACCAGGTACCGAAGCTACGGGTGAGTTTCTATTTCGATAGGGATTCGCGGTAGAGGAGCGTCGTGTACGCCAATGAAGGTGGATTGAGAAGTCTGCTGGAGGTATCACGAGTGCGAATGCTGACATGAGTAACGATAAAGGGAGTGAAAAACTCCCTCGCCGGAAGACCAAGGGTTTCTGTTCGACGCTAATCGGAGCAGAGTGAGTCGGCCCCTAAGGCGAGGCCGAAAGGCGTAGTCGATGGGAAACGGGTCAATATTCCCGTACCGGACATGGTTGCGATGGGGGGACGAAGAAGGCTAGGTGAGCCAGGCGTTGGT
>NZ_JAWJUW020000042.1:0-1641 GCF_033052795.2 Halovibrio sp. HP20-59 | reverse complement strand
GTAGGCTGAGGGTTTAGGTAAATCCGGACCCTTTTAAGGCCGAGACACGAAACGAACTGACCACGGTCAGGAAGTCACTGATGCCACGCTTCCAGGAAAAGCCTCTAAGCTTCAGATCATGTGCGACCGTACCCCAAACCGACACAGGTGGTCAGGGAGAGAATCCCAAGGCGCTTGAGAGAACTCGGGTGAAGGAACTAGGCAAAATGGTGCCGTAACTTCGGGAGAAGGCACGCCGGCGTAGGGTGACGAGACTTGCTCTCTCAGCCCGAACCGGTCGAAGATACCAGGTGGCTGCAACTGTTTATTAAAAACACAGCACTCTGCTAACGCGTAAGCGGACGTATAGGGTGTGACGCCTGCCCGGTGCCGGAAGGTTAAATGATGGTGTTAGCCGCAAGGCGAAGCTCTTGATTGAAGCCCCGGTAAACGGCGGCCGTAACTATAACGGTCCTAAGGTAGCGAAATTCCTTGTCGGGTAAGTTCCGACCTGCACGAATGGCGTAATGATGGCCACGCTGTCTCCACCCGAGACTCAGTGAAATTGAAATCGCCGTGAAGATGCGGTGTACCCGCGGCTAGACGGAAAGACCCCGTGAACCTTTACTATAGCTTCACACTGGACGCTGATGTTGCCTGTGTAGGATAGCTGGGAGGCTTTGAACTTTGGACGCCAGTTCAGAGGGAGCCAACCTTGAAATACCAGCCTGGCATCATTGGCGTTCTCACTCAGGTCCGTTATCCGGATCGAGGACAGTGTGTGGTGGGTAGTTTGACTGGGGCGGTCTCCTCCTAAAGAGTAACGGAGGAGCACGAAGGTACCCTCAGCACGGTCGGACATCGTGCATTGAGTGCAAGAGCATAAGGGTGCTTGACTGCGAGACAGACACGTCGAGCAGGTGCGAAAGCAGGTTCTAGTGATCCGGTGGTTCTGTATGGAAGGGCCATCGCTCAACGGATAAAAGGTACTCCGGGGATAACAGGCTGATACCGCCCAAGAGTTCACATCGACGGCGGTGTTTGGCACCTCGATGTCGGCTCATCACATCCTGGGGCTGAAGTCGGTCCCAAGGGTATGGCTGTTCGCCATTTAAAGTGGTACGCGAGCTGGGTTTAGAACGTCGTGAGACAGTTCGGTCCCTATCTGCCGTGGGCGTTGGATGTTTGAGAAGGGCTGCTCCTAGTACGAGAGGACCGGAGTGGACGACCCTCTGGTGTTCCGGTTGTCACGCCAGTGGCATTGCCGGGTAGCTATGGTCGGACGGGATAACCGCTGAAAGCATCTAAGCGGGAAGCCCCCTTCAAGATGAGACATCCCTGAGGCCTAGAGCCTCCTGAAGGGCCCAGCGAGACCAGCTGGTTGATAGGCACGGTGTGGAAGCGCTGCAAGGCGTTGAGCTAACGTGTACTAATGGCCCGTGAGGCTTGACCCTATAACACCCAAGGGGTCTGCTCACAATGATGACGTTAAAGGTTGAGTAACGCTCAACGAAAAGCCGGATACGCAGCGTGTGGCCTAGCTCAAGCGAGCATAGGCGGCAAGCAATGAGACGATCACAAGATAGCCAGCATGATATACATCGCCAGTTACGCCTGACGACCATAGCGAGCGTGAACCACCTGATCCCTTGCCGAACTCAG
>NZ_JAWJUW020000041.1:0-2222 GCF_033052795.2 Halovibrio sp. HP20-59 | reverse complement strand
TCTTTCCACTGCCAGGGCAGCAGTGTGCTGAGTTCATCATCATTGAGGGTGGGCAGTGTCTCGAAGACATACTGCAAGTAGTCGTAAGGCGAGAAGCCATTGGCTTTGGCGGTTTCGATCAGGCTGTAGATCGCCGCGCTGGCCTGAGCACCGCTCGGGGTGTGGCTGAACAGCCAGTTTTTACGCCCCACCACGAACGGGCGGATGGCGTTCTCTGCCGGATTGTTGTCCAGCGGAATCAGACCATCGTCCAGGAACCGGGTCAGGCGCGGCCACTGGTGATCCAGGTAGTGCAGAGCTTTACCCAGCGTACTTTTGGGTAACACCTGGGCCAGTGACTTGTCGAGCCAGGTGCGGAGTTGATCGATGAGTGGGCGGCTCTTCTGTTCACGCAGCGCGTGACGCGCGTCGGGCTCAAGGGCCTTCGCCTGTTTTTCCACGCCGTACAGCTTACGGATCTGGTTGAGCGCCCAGTCTGCTTTACCGGTTTTGCCTTTGGGCTGCACTTTCTGCGCCTCGACGAACTTACGCCGGGCATGCGCCCAGCAGCCCGCATGGGTGATCCCATTACGGCGCACGACCTCGGCGTAGCCTTCATAGCCATCGGTGATCAAGCGCCCCGCATAGTCGCCCAGCAGGTCAACGGGCACCCGTCCGGCACGGCTGGCCGCGTAGTCGAACAAGACCACTTGCTGGCCCGGCGGGCCTCCCCGCTGTACCCACATATACGAGGTGGCACTGGCCGGGCGGTCAGTTTCTTGATTGACCTGGAGCGTTGTCTCATCCATGTGGATCAGCGGTGCGCTTAGAAGGTGTTGACGTAACGTATCGATCAGCGGGGTGATCCGTTCTCCCGCCTGCACCATCCAGCGCGCCAAGGTATTACGGGGGATCTCGGCGCCATGGCGGGCAAAGATCTGGCTTTGCCGATAAAGCGGTAGCGCGTCCTGGTATTTAGCCGTCGCGATATAGGCGAGCAGCGTGGCGCTGGCATTGCTCTTGGGCAACAGCTTGGCCGGCGCTGGGGCGGTGTTGACGCCTTCTTCGCACAGCGGGCAGGCATATTTGCGTCGCACATGACGGATGACCTCGACGCGTGCGGGCACCACATGCAGCTCCTCGCTGATCTCTTCACCGATGACCTTCAGCGCGGTGCCATCATCGTGGCAGTGGCGAGCATCATCGGGCAGTTCATGGACGACCTCGATACGCGGCAACTCCGGCGGTAGCGCCACACGCCCGCCGCGCGTGCGACGCTTAGCAGGCGTAGCGGTGTCGTTCGTCGTGTCATCAGCGGTGGTAGTACTCTCCGATGTGTCTTCCTCGTCAACCGCCACTTCCGCTTCATTGATAAGCAGATCCTGCTGGTCGACACGGTACTTCTCGGTGGAGGGGCCGAACTGACGCTCTAGGGCAAGCCGGAACTGTTCAAACAGGGATTGTTTGGTGGCCTCCCACTGCGCCTCCTTTTTCTCCATCAACGCCAACAGCCGCGCATTTTCAGCGTCAGCAGCGGCCAGCTTGCGCTCAAGCTGGGTGATTGTTGGCGTGGAGGAATCGGCAGTTTTCATGTCGCCTATTTTACCAAAAACGCCGACAAAATAGGAGCAAAAAAGCTAACCAACTCGCTGAAAATCCAACGCTTTGTGGGGCTTCATGGCCTTCAAGTCAACGCCATCCAGCAACCAGTTAAGTTCTTGACCGGTTAACGTCACGGTCTCGCCATTAAGATGCGTTGGCCATTTAAAACGCTCACGTTCCAAGCGCTTGTACCACACCACAAAGCCGTTACGCTCCCAGAACAGCAGTTTCACTTTGTCGCGCTGGCGATTACCGAACACGAACAGCGCTTGATCAAACGGGTTCAAGGCCATGGCCTCTTGCACCAGTAACGCCAAGCCGTCAATTTGCTTGCGCATATCCACGGGTTCTCGGCACAGGTACACCTTTAGATCAGTGCTTGGACGAATCATGCGACCACCTCCACCGCGACAAACCGGGCGGGACGACAACGCGGTGGCACGGGGAAACCTTGCGCGATTAACCGTTTTTCCCACGCCATCAGGTCGGCTAACGTCACTGCCTGTGCTTTGGCATACGCACTTAAGGGCATCTGCAGCGTGGCGGCATAATGCAGGTGGCCTAACCAAAAGGCTTGAGTGGGATTGAGTTCACGGCTCATGATGATCTCCAAAGCAAAAGAGACCACCAGTGTGATCAGC
>NZ_JAWJUW020000040.1:0-2263 GCF_033052795.2 Halovibrio sp. HP20-59 | reverse complement strand
TCAGGAAGCCCTGCGTGAAGAAGCGACTTATCAAGCGTTACATGATGAATAGCATCAACTTCGTGGGGATCCGTCAGATTTTAATTTATTTACACCTTATTGAAGCTTCCGTACCTCAAAGAATCTTAACGCCCACAGCAGGGGCGGCAAAAAGTGTAGCGAGGAACGAGCGAAGCTTTTTGCCGTCCCTTGCCTGTGATTGTTAAGCGCCTTTTACCCATGTCCTATTCTTCGTAACTTCCCATTCGTTTTTCAGTATGACTTGCAATTCGGATACGATGTTATCTATAAGTTCATCATCTAGCGAAGTAGAATCATTACCCATATTTTTTCTCGCATCACCAAGGTATTCCATGAGTTTAGTTGCCTGAGGATCACTGGGTTTAAAAAACAACTTTACCTTGGAGTGTAGTTGATAAAAGCTGGCCCTGTTTTCGATGAAGCTATTATAGTGCTTAGCCACATCCTTCTGGTGCTCAGAGGCGGATTCCGTATCATTTGAACTCATTGCATTTTTTCGATAATCAATAGAACAGTTTCTTTGCAAATTAGACATTTGGCATAAATGTAGCGCCTTAGATAATTCTGAAGAAGTGTTTCGTAAATTATTTAACCATTCATGGCGATAGTCGGATATTTTATTTTCATGTTCCGCCTTTCTATTAATTCCCCCTTGTTCCTCCTGAGTTCTTATGTTTTTCTTTGAAATAAAATAAGTAACAAACGCACTTCCAAGAACGATTACTATCGTGACTAAAAATGGCAAATTATTTAGAAGAACGTCCTGCCACTCTAAAGCTCTCTGCTTGATCTCAATGGGTATTTGGCTTTCAGCCTTAATTAATACTTCAGAATCTATGTTTGCCATACATATCTCGATTGCTGGATGCACTTAACGTTTCAAGAAGAGGCGTGCGTTTTTTACACGTCCTTCTTCCTTGACTTGTTAGCTTTTGCTTGTTTGTACCAATACATCTTTCCTTTTGGTAATACAATTTTTTCAAGAACCGTCTCACCTACCTTTGTCCGCTTATCAAAGACCTTTTTACGGATACTTTCAGCAAGAGCTTTAAAAGGAATATTCTCACCTATCAAGTAGTCCGGTTGCGACAACTCAGAATACAACTGAGGTTTCATATCTGAGTTTTTGCTTGGGTGAAGAGCTAAGCTTACTTTGACTTCCTCAAAATTCTCAGCACCACTATGAGCCGCAAAATTATGTCTTAACTTCATTATATGGTCGTGAAGATCTAAGCATTCTGGATCTATTATTGTTCTTTCTAATTTCACCTTCCTGCCTTCGCAGGAGGTAAAGCACTTACCATAGAATGTTAATGCGGCAACAAACAATCCCTTAACTAGGTTCATTTTATCTGGTTTTGTCCAACGATCCAGATCTTCTGGTTCCAACTTCTCTATTTCATTTAGCCAAATTATTACGCTTCTCAGATCCTTCTCTATCAAAGAATAAGCTCCGTACTGCTCGCTTATCTTATCTGTCATTTGAACTGAAGGAGCAGGCTTATCCTCATACAGATATTCATTACTAAGCCCTTTTCCTGGAATGAAGGTCTCGATAATTGTCCAACCGTCAGACATAACTTTTTTGATTTTCAAACCTATGCTCATTGCGATTCCGTAAAGCTAACAGTTTATTAGTGCGCATGCGCGTTTTTCTGGAAGGCCCAATCCTGCCAAAAACTACCAACCAATTGATAGCATTGGTAAACCACAAATCCCCATACAAAAGCTCGCTAGAAAAATGCGCATGCGCGTTATCATTTTAAGTTATCTTTACAAATTGAACATAAACATACAATTTAATTCATCAACTCATTGTTATTTAGAGGTTTTATTAAGGAAAAGCTGCAAATTTGAGCACTTACCCCGCCAGCGATATGGAAAAACGCGCATTGCAGATTAAGAAAACTTGATTATGCTGTTTTTATATACAGCAATTAAGAGAATTTCCCCAAATGGCCAGTAGCCCTTTCCTGAATGAGGTTCGCACATCCATCCGCGTCCGAGGGATGAGCATTCGGGCAGAGAAAACATACATTTAAAACATACATTTACTGGATACGCTTTTTTATTCGACGCAGTTACTGGCGTGCTTTGTCGACACCATTTGCATGATTCTGTACCCAGGAAGGCGTTAAAAAAAGCCGTGCCGGCTGTAAAATTGACTAGGGCCTGTTGACGTTTCACATGGGCAGCCATAAAAAACCACAAGCTAAGGCCACCATGCTTTCGTAGTTTCGCT
>NZ_JAWJUW020000039.1:0-3246 GCF_033052795.2 Halovibrio sp. HP20-59 | reverse complement strand
GATCCTTGCTGATCGCCCAATGAATTGGGCTCCTACCGGGCGATCAGGGTATCTACTAGCCATTACCTTCGGTGCCTTGATGATTGCTGATCGCGCAATGAATTGGGCTCCTAACGGGCGATCACGGGATCTACTAGCCATTACTTTCGGTGCCTCGATCCTTGCTGATCGCCCAATGAATTGGGCTCCTACCGGGCGATTAGGCAATCTACTAGCCATTACCTTCGGCGCCTTGATCCTTGCTGATCGCGCAATGAATTGCGCTCCTACAACACCTAGTGCGCGCACCCAGCCGTTGTAGGAGCCAGACTTGTCGGGCGATCAGGCTATCTATTAGCTAAGCGGCTCGATCCTTGCCCATGGCTTACCCATGGCATATGCACTGTCATCGCGAAGCGTGGCGATCTTGGGGTTGTTTGCCGCCGTTGGTTGAGGTTGCCGCGTCGCTGCGCTCCTCGCAACGACATGGGAGGAGTACTCCTCGCAACGACCTAACAGAAGGCTTCTCGAACTAACCTTTCTAAGCCTTTACCAACCGCCTTGGCCTTCTAACAAGCTACGTGTGTTGTTGTTTAACGGCAGGCGGAAGTCGGCGCTGCCGAGTACCATCGCATCGCTTGCTCGTACGACCCGAGCACTCACATAGATGTAGTCCTGGCCTTGTGCATAGGTGCCCATCAGGATAGAGCGGGCATTGTGCTGGGCACTTAAGCGCTGAACTTGGCGGGAAAGAATTAGCTCGCCTACGCTCTCTTCGATAAACATGCTGTCACGCATTTTCACTTCGCGTACTTGCATGCCTTGGCGGGATAGCGCCGATGCCATAATTTCAGAGCTGATACGCCCAAGCGTCGATGATTGGCTAAGGTTGTCGATGCTGACGAAGGTGGCGGCAATCATGGGGCTGTAGCGCGTTAGCTCCGGGTTGCTGGCAATCATTTGTTCGGCAGCGGCGTGCACCAATTCAGAAAGGTCGAGTTCCGGTTCCGCAGCCATGTTGTTAGCATTGCCCAGCGCGCTACAGCCAGTCAGCAAGAGTAGCGTCATGCCAGCCGCCACCGCGCGGGTTGAACGATTGATAAAGCGAGCGCGCCATCCAATAAAGAGTGTCATCAGCATGAAGTTACCACGTGTCAGTAATGGAAACGGAGGGGGTGGACGGTGCCTGAGGCACGCGTTGAGGGGCGTATTGACGACGATCACCGGCATTGATGTAGTAAATGTTGGACGAAGAGTAGAGAATTCGTTCGCCATCGATAATTTGCGTGGTCACAATGATCTCTTCGTTCCCGGTATGGGTCCAGCTGCCGCTGGTGGTGTCGGCGAGTATGGCGGCGGGGATTAACCCCAAGGCGGGCTCGGCCCAATGATTGATGGGGATGGTAGCCACTGCGATACCGGCGGTTAAGGCGGTAAAAGCCCCTGCGGGTGGGCGCACAAAACCGCGGTCGCGATGTTCGACGACTTCTACATCAATGCTGATGTTAGCGCTGTTCGCCGTGGGGACGGTGGTGAGGTTGGCGCCCCGCGATACTAACTCGCTGGTCAGCAGTGTGCGAAAGCCCCGCTCAAACTCACCCCCGCTGTAAGCATGTAACGCTTCTTGGTCGGCTGGGTCGATATGTAAGTCGCGGTTACGGACACGTTCTCGTTGTAAAATGCGGGTCGCTTCGTGGCGAGCGAGTACATCCCAGTGGTGGGCTGCCTGCATACGCTGCTGTTCAGTATAGGGATACGTCGTGGCGATCGGCGCTTGGGAGGTGTTGGCATAAAAGCAGCCGCTAAGCATTAAGCTCGCTAGCCCTAAGTAAACAGGGCGTGCGAAATCGGCTAATTGACAAGATAGGGGACGGGTGCGCACCTGCGGGTTCCTTTTTCGCTACAAAACGGCTTTTTGATAGACTGTACGTCTTGCCTGGCTCGTAATGCTGGGTGAGTAATGATTAGTTTGCCATGCCTAATTTGACGTGCCTAATTAGATATAAATAGCTAGATCGGCCAAAAGGTTAAAAACTTGAATGAGCGATAATAGTAATGCTTGAAGATTACCGCCGCGGTCCGCGCCATGATTCGCTCATGTCGGCTTATCATGAAAGCGATAGTAATAGCGGTTGGATGATCAGCTATCTCGATATCATGACGCTGCTGGTAGCCCTGTTTGTAGTCATTATCGCGGCGGCCGGGGCGACAAATTCAGAATGGCTGGCAGGTGAAACCCCTAATGATGATGACCAGCCGATGGCGTCTAGGCTGGAAGTGCCTTTGCCCGAGCCGTTATCTCAGGCAATGTCGATGCGTGAGGATTCTACGCGTGCTACTTGGCGTGGGGCAGGATTAAGCCCGATGGCGATTAGCACGGCGTTGGGGGTGGCTGGGCTGCCTCGGCGTGTGAGGATAGGCGTGCCACCGTTATTAGCTGCACCGTCACCTAGCCCCGAGATTCCCAGCGAACCGACTATTTCTCTGCCTAAACTACTGATGCCCGCGGGCAGTGATGATTTTTCGTCGCCCCTTGCTGATTATATGGTGGTGTTAACCGACCGGCCCCCGGTGAACGTTCAGGCGGTAAGCGATGAGTCAGTATCCGGTGCGCTGGCCTTGAACCAGGCGCTTTCTCAGCGTGTTGAAGAATCGGCTTACTTGCCAGACCTTGACGGCGTTGAAGTATCGCGCGTTGAGGAGGGCATTAGCCTGCGCGTGCAGGATCAATTGCTGTTTCCTTCAGCAACGGCTGAGTTAACTAACGGTGGGTCGTCGCTAGTGGGCAGTTTGCTTGAAACCATTCAGCGCTACGATGGCGAAGTCTGGGTAGAAGGCCATACGGACAGCCAAACGATTAACACCGATGATTACTCGTCTAACTGGGCACTGTCTAGCGCCCGGGCCATTGCCATTGTTGAAGCGTTGGAAGCCGCCGGTGTCGATGCGGAGCGCCTGCGCGCGGTGGGCTTGGCCGCCACAAGACCATTAGCCGGTAACGATACAGCGGAAGGGCGGGCTCGTAACCGGCGGGTTGAGGTGGTGATCCATGTTGAGTAGTGCTTAGCTGATTTGCTCCGCTGCGTTTGCTGCAGCTGTCCTTGCGAGGAGCGTAGCGCGGCAATCTCAGTCTACGGTGGCACCACAACCCCGAGATCGCCGCGCTTTGCTCGCGATGACAAGCACAGCCCAACCCCGAGATCGCCGCGCTTTGCTCGCGATGACAAGCACAGCCCAACCCCGAGATCGCCGCGCTTTGCTCGCGAT
>NZ_JAWJUW020000038.1:0-3770 GCF_033052795.2 Halovibrio sp. HP20-59 | reverse complement strand
AAATTGATATAAAACACTCTAAGAAGTTCACTTCATCAAGCAAGATGAAAAGAAGAGACGACGGTATAAAGCTCATGGGAAGACACAACAACAACCAAGAACAACTAGAAGCGGCTTAATCTCAAATATTTCAAGGTGGTATACCAACTCTCAGAATTGAACCTCGACTAACCAGACAGGCACACTCAAGGCTTTCCCAGAATTTTTGGGGCTGATTTTCAAGTTGGCATAGTCCAGTTATCAAGCCTGGCTTACTTCAAAAGTATGCTCTGACATACAGTTTATCGCTACCGATTCCACGCTCAGTTATCCGTGACAAATTCACAGGTTGGCTCTCGTTAGCGCTAGCCCATCTGGGGAGAGGTGGAAACTACGGGATTTATTTCAGGCTCAATGCTGTATGGTGGATCATGCAAAGGATCTGCAAACGGCTCAGGACGAGCCACCTACCAGACATACCAACCCCGATGATGTTGCCCTAAAGGGCCTTTTCACAACAGGCTCTTCCTCCCTCAACTTTGATAAGTTTCAGGATCTCAGCCTTGCCCGACACTTCGAGAAGCGCTGGCTAGCACTCTCCCCTGCTCTGCCTGTCGGGACACTTTGCAGCTTGTTCTACTGGCTTTGCTACAGCTCCTTCGCTGCAACGCCTCGCCGTTTTTTAAAGTGGTGGCTGTTGGTCTACCCGTTACCCACTTTACCAGTAGTCTGTTAGGGCCTATCTAACAGAAAGCTTCAAGCGCGTCTTGGCATTGGTCGTTTGAGCAGTTCCCCTTCTCGACCGACAAGTTACAACCAATGAAAGGACAGCTCTTGAATTCCACTTCCACGGTTACGCCGATTCTGCTGGCGCTGTAGTAACTGCCGAACGGGATTCTTTTAGGCGGGAAAACTTGCGAAGGCGCGTAGATTATCGCTATTCTTGCAGAGTGTTTTGTCTCTTCCCGCTTTGAAGAGAATCCGAAGCCCTCGTTGTTGGTAGCAGCGAGGGTTTCATTCGTTCTGAGAGCAACTATCCCTTCTTGTGACCTAATCCGTCAATCCTGATTATCTAATTCAACAACATAAGCTAAGCCAGCAACCTAGACTTCACTTCTCAAGCCTTCCAAAACAGCCGCAGAGCGCTTTTAACGCACTAACCAATGCATACCTACTGGTTAAACATCAAAACCTCTTACAGCGCATTACATAGCGATATAGAACCATATACCCGCACCACTAAAGATTCTAAGCAGCGGTACTTTTGCCGACCACCTAAGTACGTGATGGTTTATAGTGTAGGGCAACCGACACCTTAACCCGACAGCACCCGACATGCCTGAATTGACCATTGGACGTATGGCTAAACTCTACGGTCTACACCGTTCATCACTTTACGAAGCTATCGATAGAGGCCGCGTGAGCGCTGGATATAACGTCAAAGGCCAGCGTGTAATAGACCTATCTGAAATGATCCGTGTTTATGGTGAAGCGTTAAGCACAACCCGACACCCGACACCTGAAAAACAGACACCACCAGACATGCCCGACACTACGGCTCTAGTCGATGAATTGAGAGCGTTACGTGAAGAGATTTGCAACCTACGTGACGAAGTGAAGGAATTGCGACTCTTACCCGCTCCACAGCAAAAAGTAGAACAGTCATCAGCACCAGGCACCTCAAATTCTAAGCAGCGTCACCAGTTTAGCGACTTCATAGACGCCCTACGCAAAAGCGAGAGCTAACTACTCAGCACTAACAAATAACACTCCCCAGCATCATCTCGACAGCCTTCTATGTTACACAAGTATATTCTGTCACATAGCGAATCGCACAGTTAAAGCAATCTGCTCTTGCATCTCCTTTCTATGTTACATATAATCCACTTTATCGAATAAACGTCACATAGGATTAGCATCATGAATGAAGTTGAAGCGGTTAAGAGCAAGGTTATGATCGAGAAGATAGAGAACAGACTCACATCTTTCGGTCAGGTATACGCTGACGTTTGGCGCTTCGGAATCAATTCAGGCTTACGTATTGGAGACCTTCTCACCCTTCGCTTTGATGACGTATCCGGTGACTCTTTGGAAGTAACAGAGCAGAAGACAAGAAAGCGCCGCAGTATTCCTATCAACCCGACAATGAAACGGATCATTCAACGTCGCCAGCAAGACAACCCACATCACACCTACCTTTTCCAAACAGACGCCAACCGTTCAAAGGGCGCTGGTAAGCCGATTGCCAGAGGATCAGTTAGCCGTATATTCAAACAAGTTGGTGAGGGAGCTTCTATCGGTATCAAGCTAGGCACTCACAGCATGAGAAAAACGCTCGGCTACCAGATGTACCAGAACGGCTGTTCGCTAGAACTTATCTGCAAAGTGCTTAATCACTCTTCCCCCACTGTCACAATGCGGTATATCGGGATTGAGAAGGAAGACGTAGCATCCGCGTATATCGAGCTATAAAACGTCAATCTAAGGGCTTTCACAGTGGCAAAGATCAAACACGACACAGAGCTATTTTACGCCTCTCTCAGCGCTTGGTTAGAGAAAGCAGACCTACCAGGAGCGCTTGACGTTATCACCCGAGAAGGAGAACCAGAAACGCTGCTGGCAGTAATCCGCTCTTACACTGAACTCAACGTGTGGTACTCCAACGGCAAGACATACAAGACCTATCAGCACGCTTACGCAGCGTTAGGAGCTGCCATTGATAAGCTGAATCCAGAGCATAAACCGCTTAGCGCTTGCTGGACTGAATAGAACCACCATGAACAAAAGTAATTACTAAACAACATTCCATGAAAATTATGCATTAGACACAGCTAAAGATAGATGTTAGCTTATGTCCAAGCGGAGTTTGATTGTTAATCAAACATCTTGCTCGCGTAATTCTGCCGATTATCAGCACCTTGTTTCAACCAGGACATAGCACCAGAACCCTTATAAATAGGGCTGTCTGGCAAATTGTCGTGCTTGTCTCAAGGAACCTTATCAGACAGAAAACTACTGGATATTTTATCTAATACACTTCTAAGTAACTCTTACAGCAACTTGAGGGAACAATGAAACAGAAAGAACACAACACAATAATCCATTCACAAACTTACAAAGGCTTTGAACTATACAGTAACAAAGAGAAAGCATTGGATGGCTTCTACTTAAAAGTCATTGATAAGACGATAACAGGCTTAGAAGAGATGTTTTCAAACCACAAAAAGCTTAACGTATTCAGGTTCGATTTATACTTCAAGAACAACCAAAACCAATATATCGAAGCAAAAGACGATACAAACGAACTAGTCTCAACTTTCTTCAAAAACTTAAAAGCTCGATTGAAACGATGGAAAAACTACAACAAGAAGCAGGAGACCGTCGAACACAGGAAGATCAAGCGCATCCTCTACCAGTCAGTCCGAGAGCGTAGCCGCGAGAAGCGTACCCACTACCACTGCTTGCTAGCGATACCTGCACAGGCTCAGGATGATGGTAAAGTCTTCTGGGATGATGGGCTAGAGGACTACGTTTGGATTTACAAGATCATCGTTGAAACTTGGAAGGCAGTCTGTCCCTACGGAATAGTCAACTTCGGAAGTCAGGGCTATCAAAACCACTATTACTATCTCAACTATAGCTCACCAACATTCAATGATGAAATAGAAGACTGTATTCGAGGATTATCATACTTAGCTAAAGTCTATTCAAAGGAAATTGATATAAAACACTCTAAGAAGTTCACTTCATCAAGCAAGATGAAAAGAAGAGACGACGGTATAAAGCTCATG
>NZ_JAWJUW020000037.1:0-4654 GCF_033052795.2 Halovibrio sp. HP20-59 | reverse complement strand
AAGCACAGCCCAACCCCGAGATCGCCGCGCTTTGCTCGCGATGACAAGCACAGCCCAACCCCGAGATCGCCGCGCTTCGCTCGCGATGACAAGCACAGCCCAACCCCAAGATCGCAACACTTCGTTCGCGATGACGAATAGAAGGGGTAATAACAAATAGATATACATAAAAAAAGCCCGCCGGGGAGGCGGGCATCAAAGGGCTTGGCTCACTGCAGCCCGCTGGGATCAGGTGAGGGGGTATACAGGATCACCAGCGGGTACAACTACAGTATAGCTATTTATGCAGCGCTGCCAAGTGCTGTAGGGTTTTTTTTCACTTTTATCCGTCTTTGTTGGTTTGGTACTGCTATAAAAAGGTGAGAGGCGCGCACCGTTCTGTTCCGTGCACCTTAATGGTGCGATTTGGGTGCGTTGTTTTGGTGCCGTCGCGTATTTATCAGCCTAAGAGCCGTGTCCTGAGCGTGTAACCACTTGCTGAACCAGTACTTCTCGGTTTTGGCGTGTAACTTGCTATTTATAAATTGCTATCGTTCTTTGGATAAGGTTTTTGGATAACGTTCCCAGGTAGCGTTGATAGGTAACTCCGCTAGGCTGTCTTAATGTCGTTTTATAACAGCGTTGCGACCGAAAAGAGGTAGTGCCATGCCTGAATCCGCTAATCTTTCAGTGCTGCTTTCGTCGGCAGATCCTGCTCTGCAGCCGCGTCTGGTCGTCACCGATTTAGATGGCTCGCTGTTGGATCATCACAGTTATGACTTTACCCCAGCGGCACCGTGGCTCGACCAGCTGAAGCAGGTGGGGGTGCCGGTGATACCCGTGACCAGCAAAACTCGCGCTGAGTTACTCCCCTTACGCGAAGCGCTGGGCCTCACTGGCACGCCGTTTATAGCTGAGAATGGCGCCGTGATTGGCTTGCCCCCGGGCTGGTGTCATGCGCGCTTAGACCGCCCAGGAAGTGGTCGTGATGGCGTGGTTATCAAGCATCCCGGCGTTGATATTGGTTTTATTCGTGCCCGTTTGAATATATGGCGGGAGCGGCTAGACGTGCGCTTTTCACGCATGGGCGAGATGAGCTTACAAGAAGTGATGGATCTCACAGGCCTTGACCACACTCGGGCGCGTGATGCGCGCCAACGTGAGGGCAGTGAACCGCTGATATGGCAAGGCAACGATACTGAGTTGGCGGCTTTTCGTAGGGCCTTGGAAGGCGATGGATTGCAACTGACCCAGGGTGGACGTTTTTGGCATGTAATGGGGCGCTCGGCAGATAAAGGCAACGCTGTCGAGTGGCTGATACAACGCTTTACCGCTTTACGCGGCCGCCATCCGCTTTCGCTTGGCCTGGGCGATGGGCCCAATGATGTCTCGATGCTTGAGGCGGTCGATCAGGCGGTAGTGATCCGTGGCTGCCACGATTTAGTGGTCGAACCCCGCAATACATCGCTCTATCGCACGCAGGCAACCGGCCCAGCCGGCTGGGCTGAGGGGGTGGCCCACTGGTGGGGGCGAGATGACCGCCGTTTAGCGACGGCGGGAAAAAGGGATAGCGTGATTAATGATTTCAGGGAGTTAAGCGCATGAGTGACTTTCATCAAAACGGTATTATTACCGATTTTCACAACCTGACTCGGCGCCCGGTAGAGTTGCTTGAGCAGGAGCTATGTCAGTTCTCGCGTCGACGCCCGATGGGCTTGATTCTGCCGTCACTGTTTTCGGAGCTGGAAGGGCCGGCGTTGTCGGCGATTGTTGATGAGCTGGTTAAAGTCCCCTATCTCAGTGAGATCGTAATTGGCCTGGATCGCGCTGATCGTGAGCAATTTTTATATGCCCGCGACTTTTTCTCACGCCTGCCGCAGCATACGCGCATTTTATGGAACGATGGCCCACGGCTCAGCGCGCTGGATGCAGAGCTGGCAGAACACGGGCTTGGTGCGCAAGAGCCCGGCAAGGGGCGCAATGTATGGTACTGCGCGGGCTATATGCTGGCCTCAGGCCGCTCAACGGTCGTAGGGCTACACGATTGTGATATTTTGACTTACGAGCGTGGCTTGCTGGCGCGCTTGATGTATCCGGTGGCGCATCCAAGCTTTAACTACGTTTTTTGTAAAGGCTACTACCCGCGCATTGCGGAGGGGAAGCTAAACGGTCGGGTTGCAAGGCTATTGGTAACGCCGTTACTGCACGCGCTGAAAACCGTTTGCGGGCCGCTGCCTTATCTCGATTATTTGGATAGTTTTCGCTACCCGCTCTCGGGTGAGTTTGCCATGCGCAGCGAAGTGCTGGAGGGAATTCGCATACCCGCCGATTGGGGACTTGAGATCGGTGTTTTATCGGAGTTGCAGCGCAACTACTCACTACGCCAGCTGTGCCAGGTAGATATCGCCGATGCCTATGATCACAAGCATCAGCCGGTCAGCGAAGATGACCCCAATAGCGGCTTAAACCGTATGAGCCTGGATATTTCAAAAGCGCTTTATCGTAAATTGGCGACCCAGGGCATCACGTTTAGCAGCGAAGATTTCCGCACGCTAAAAGCGACCTATTACCGCTTTGCGTTAGATTTGATTGAAGCCTATGACCACGATGCCACCATGAATGGCTTAACCCTTGACCGTCACAGCGAAGAGCAGGCGGTGGAGCTATTTGCCAGTAATCTACTCGAAGCGGGCAACCTGTTTCTGGACAACCCTCGCGAGCGGCCCTTTATCCCCAGTTGGAACCGCGTACAGGCCGCCGTACCGGACCTGCTCACGCGCATGCACGAAGCCGTTGAGCTGGATAATCAAGGCAAGGTGTAGGGCCTCTCACGGCCGCGCTGACATGTGGAAGCCGCCATGACCCACTACATGTCCTTGCGAGGAGCGCAGCGACGCGGCAATCTCGGCCTGCGGTGGCACTGCACAACCAAGATCGCCGCGCTTCGCTCGCGATGACAAGCACAGCCAACCCCAAGATCGCCGCGCTTCGCTCCCGATGACATGTGGAGAGCCGCTTGCTATGACCCACTACATGTCGTTGCGTATAGGGACTCCTCCCCGGTTGCAAGCGACGATGATGGAAAAACATAAGCCGATGCGTGCGTATAGTCGGTCTCTTGATGGGGACGCTATCCCCTGACCCTGATGAACGTCGCGCACCTTCTCTCCTCAACGAGGCGTAGGCTTCTTCAGCCATCGCAATGAGCAGGTTTTGAGAAGGTCGGTCTGACCTGTTTTTCATCAATCGTTGCCCGGCAACAAGGTAGCCGCCTGTCGGCGCTTAGGCGCTGATGGTTACCGCTTAGCTCGCCATCAGCGCTGAACTCTCATTAAACTCTCTACAATAGGACTGACCGCTGTGCAGAACCGCCCAGGCGGTTCGCACCGTCTTGTTCGCTAACGCGACAGCCGCTTTGTTCTTGCCAACGCGTGCGACCAGGGCGCGTAGCCAACGGCTTTTGGCATCCTGCTTGTCGCCCACACGGTTGATGACCGAGTGGGCGCCGCGTATCAGAGCGGCTTTCAGCGAGACTTGGCCCGTTCGGCCAATGCCCTTGATGCTCGCGGTGCCGCCACTGCTGTGTTGCTTTGGCGTTAACCCCAGATAGGCTGACGCTTGGCGACCTTTCTTAAAGGCTTCGCCATTACCGAGGGCGCTATAGAGCTGCGTGGCGACCACCGGCCCTATACCCTCTATTGCCAGTAGTTGGCGACAAGGCCCCGTGGCGCGACTCATCTGCTCGACTCGCTTATCCAGTGACTGAAGTCGTTCATTGAGCCGATCCAGCTCGGCCATTTGCTCGGCAATCAAGTCACGCATCAGCATCGAGAGTTCGTTATCAGCATCTTCCAACACGCGCCAAACACGTTGCTTCAATGCCTTCTGACCCCGACCGCTGATAATCCCGTACTCCTGCAATAAGCCATGAACTTGGTTGATCAACTGGGTACGCTGATGAATGTACCTTTCCCGAATGCGGTGCAGGCTCTGAATATCCTGCTGCTCGACGCTTTTGAGCGGGACAAAGCGCATATCTGGACGCAACCCGGCTTCTACAATGGCGAGTGCGTCATTGGCATCTGTCTTGTGCCCTTTGCGAAAAGGCGTCACAAACTGGGGCGATATGAGCGCAACGGTATGGCCGAGGGCTTGTAGCTGTCGCGCCCAATAATGCGATCCACCACACGCCTCCATGAACACCCGACAGGCCGGTTGGCGGCGCATAAAATCCAAGACCTGATGCCGTTTAAGCTCTTTGTTGACCTGAACACGCGGGCGGCGAGTGTCGACAACACACACTTGAAAAACACGCTTTGCCAGATCAATACCAATCGTCTTATGCTTGTTCATGACTCTTCCCCTCCGCATTGATGTGGTTCAGCTATCAATGTAGCTCTCTGAAGCTTCGAGAGGGGAGGAGTCCCTTTCATTGAGGAGCGCAGCGACGCGGCAATCTCAACCTGCGGTGGCACCACAACCCCGAGATCGCCACACTTCGTTCGCGATGACAAGCACAGCCCAACCCCGAGATCGTCGCGTTTCGCTCGCGATGACATGTGGAGAGCCGCTTGCTATGACCCACTACATGTCGTTGCGAGGAGCGCAGCGACGCGGCAATCTCAACCTGCGGTGGCACCACAACCCCGAGATCGCCACACTTCGTTCGCGATGA
>NZ_JAWJUW020000035.1:0-4873 GCF_033052795.2 Halovibrio sp. HP20-59 | reverse complement strand
CGGCAATGCCGAGGCGGGAAAAGCGTCATGTCATGGCGAGGAGCGCAGCGACGCGGCCATCTCGACCTGCGGTGGCAAGCAACCCTGAGATCACCGCGCTGTGCTCATCAACTGAGCAAAACAAACTCAACTACCACTCAATAGGCTCTCCAGCCCAATCCCAGAAACTGCCGGTATCTTCGGTGGTACGTTGAGAAATAACCTTCAATAGTTGCTCTGCGACGAAGTCAGGTGTGAATAGCTTTTCGCTTGGCACGTGAGCTTGGAAGGGTTTTGAAAGTGATGTATCAGTAGTGCCTGGATGTAAGCACAGCACAATAGACTGCTTATTAAGGCGGGCTAGTTCAATGGAGAGTGTTTTCATCAACATGTTGTGCGCCGCTTTGCTGGCACGATAGCTATACCAACCGCCGTGTCGATTATCACCAATGGAGCCAACACGTGCTGATAAGCTGGCGATAATGGCGGGATGTTTGCCTTGTAGCGATGGTTTGAGCGCGGCGATCAATAGGGCGGGTGTAGCTGCGTTAATATGCATAACGTGGTTAAACGAGGCTTCATCTAACTGCTCCAGGCGCTTTTCAGGGTGCACATTAAGGGCGTCATCGTGCAGAGTGCCAATAGCATTGAACAATAAGTGTACAGGTTGACCGTTTAACTGTTGGCGAAGAGCTTCGCGCCCTGCTTCTGTGGTGACATCGGTATTCACTATTTCTAAGTTTGAGTGCTGAAGATGAAAGGGAGAGCGGCTTACCGCAACAACATGATCCACGCGGGGGTCAGCAAGCAACCTCTGAACAATAGCGTTACCTATGCCGCCACTGGCACCGATAACAACAGCGGTAAAGTTTTCTGGGAGGTGGGAAAGCATCTGCTAGGCTCCGAATGTGAATGCTAATGTTCACATTGAAGCTCTTTGTATAAGTCTTGTCTATAGGAGGCGCGGAAATATCAGGCGGAAGCGTTAATCCTGCCAGATTGGGCGCTGTTACGACCATCCGGTTTGTATAGCGTCTTCTCAGCGATTTGGCGGATATAGTCTAACATTGACTGATTATGCTTCATGCGAATCGATAGCATCTGACCTGTTAACTCATTCATGCGCGCAGCTCGCTCACTCTTCTCCAGCAAACTTTCCCACGCAGTTTGGCAGCCAGCATCACAAGCAGCTGACCTGGCGCCGTTAGCGCCATCGGCGTAACCGAGGCGTTTTTGTACGCCACGACGTACCGTTTCGATACGCTCTAGCTCTGCAAGCAACGACTGTTTCTCAAGCGCCACCTGCGCCAACGCGTCACCGTCAACATCGCCTTGAGTTAACAGGTTTTGTTCACGGGTCAACAGCGCGGTGAGTTGGTCAATACGCTGTTGCTGATCGGTCAGCAGGTTAACAAGGCTCATCGAAAGCGCCCCTTATAAGTCTTTAAGATTTGCAATTAAGCCCTCGGCAATACGATCAGCGCGCATTTCCAAGCGTCCGTCACGAATCGCCTCGCGGATTTCTTCTACCTTCGCAGTATCAATATCTTGCGTTTCATCGATAGCCGCTTGGCTCAACTGCGTCGACTCACGGGTAGGGTCGCCTGCTTTGGCCGACGTGACACTATCCGTCTTTTGGGTGTCGTCCCGCTGTTGGGCTTGGTTAGAGCGTAATAGCGAGTTAATGTTATCAACTTTCACGTTATCTGCCTCATCGTCAACATCGATGCACTTGGCGCTAAGTATAGCGGGTATAACAACAATTATCGGCAGTACAAAGGATAACTTTAGGCGTAACGTTAAAAATCTACCACCAAAACCCCTTCATCAGTGACACGTGCGGTCATGATCTCACGCGACCCAAATCGGACTCTTATGCGTTCGCCAAGGGCGCCATTTTCTAGTGCCTCGCCTTCGCGTGAAACACGAAAAGCGGCTCCTTGCGCTATGACCGTAACCCGCTGACCACGTTCAACCAGGTGAGGGGCTTGTAGGTAATGAGACAAAAAAGCATCCCCGCTGCGGATAGGGCGTTGGGCTATTTTACCGATGATATCTTCTTCAGACGTGAGTGCTTGGGCTGAGAGCTCACCAAGGTTGCCACCACGCTCATTAAGCATCTCTGAGGTAATCAATGTGCCGCGCTCAATATCCCTTGCTGCCACCACGTAATTACCAATGACATCGACTTGCGCTTGTAAATAGCGCACTTGCCGGCTGCCATCACCACAGCGGACCCCAACCGAAACACGCCCGAGCGGCGCTTGGTTAGCATTGGGTAAAAAGGGTTCTGGATTAATACAGTTAGGCAAGTGTGGCGACGGTGGACGTAAATCAATAGCGACTTCTTCACCTAATGCCTGTGTCTCTTGATACAAAAACTGATGTACTTGCTGGATGAGGTTGTCGTCATCTGCTTGTGCGTTGGCCGAATACATCATGCAGGCGCTTGCCAGTAAGGCGAGCACTTGCCTGAAAAGTCGCGTACTTAGCAAAGTGGAGCGCTTTCGTAACATGGGGGAGGCCGCTTACTTGAGAGCTAGGGAAGGAGGGCGATGAGAAAAGCCGATTGCCAAGTGTAGCGAAAAGGGTCTAGTCGTATCGTGCGAAATGCTGGTAGAAACACAGGCTGTTCCATGCTTTAGCATGACAGTTCAAGACGTACTCTTCACCATCAACAAAATCCATTTTAATTTTTTGCCTCAAAGCGAGGATCGGCATGATTGATCAATTGGAATCTGCCTTTAATTATCACCAGAAAGCAGTGGGTCTACGCCAGGCACGCCACGAAGTGCTGGCGGCGAATATCGCTAATGCCGATACGCCTAACTATAAGGCGCGCGACATTGATTTTGCTAGTGAGCTGAAAAAAGCAGTAGACGGTACTCAGAGTGCATCTAGTAATACCGGCGGCGGTTTAACATTGGCGCGTACCGCTGGAAGCCATATTGCTGGAGAAGGCCCCGCATGGCGTGGAGCGGGCAACGCCGATTTACTTTACCGCATTCCCGACCAGCCTAGTTTGGATGGAAATACGGTTGATATGGATCGTGAGCGTACGCAGTTTGCTGATAACGCTGTTCGTTATCAAGTCGGCCTCACGATGCTCAACAGTCGTATTCAAGGGCTGAAGAATGCCATGCAGCCCGAGTAGTCCAAGCCAAATTAGTGAGGAGTTAACCCACGATGTCGATGTTTTCTACGTTTGATATTGCCGGTTCGGCAATGAGTGCCCAGTCCCAGCGAATGAACGTCACCGCCAGTAATATGGCCAATGCCGACAGCGTTGCAGGGCCTGATGGCGAGACTTACCGAGCCAAGCAAGTCATGTTTGAAACCCAGGCGCAGGGCAACCGCTATGGCGTTGGCGGTGTGCGTGTCACCGAAGTAGTGGAAGATGACTCCCCGCTGCGCATGGAGTATATGCCTAACCACCCCGCGGCGGATGAAGAGGGCTATGTGGCTAAGCCCAACGTTGAGCCCGTGCATGAAATGGTCAATATGATTTCTGCCTCGCGCTCTTATCAAGCCAACGTTGAAGTGTTTAATACCAGCAAGCAAATGCTAATGCAGACGCTGTCGTTGGGTGAGGGCTAAACAATGAATATCGATACGAGTGTATTGAGTAACGTGAATGGTGGTGGGGCCAATGGCCTCTCTGCCCGCCAGTCTGACGAGTTGCGTGAAAGCTTTATGACGCTGTTGATTACGCAACTTCAGAATCAAGACCCGCTTAATCCGATGGAAAACTCGGAGATGACCTCGCAGTTAGCGCAAATCAATACGGTCAGCGGTATTGAAGAGTTGAACAGTACGCTGCAAGGCATTACTAGCCAAATGGATGCCAATCAGGCGCTTCAGGCAAGTGGCCTAATCGGCAAAGGCGTCATGGTGCCAGGCAAGGATATTTTGTTAGAGCAAGATAGCGAGGGCGATGTTTACTCTACGCCTTTCGGTATTGAGCTTGCACAGCGAGCAGATAACGTTAAAGCCACCATTGTGGGTCAAGGCGGTCAAATCATTAGAAAACTTGATCTGGGCTCGATAGATGCGGGCGTTCAGTCGATCGAGTGGGACGGTTTAAACGAACAAAGAGAAGCGGTTGCTAGCGGCAAGTATACCGTACAGCTAGAGGCAACTGATGCCAACGATAAGAAAATTGAATCCACGGCCCTGCAGTACGCGGTAGTCAACCGGGTGACGCCTAATGATGGCAGCGGCAGCGTTCGGCTGGATCTTGGCGCTATTTATGGCCAAATCAATCTGAATGACGTTAAACAAATTCTTTAACTACTAATTAAATACCATATTTGATTAAACGCAGCTTTCTTAGGGGAATATCATGAGTTTTTCTCAAGCACTTAGTGGTTTAAGCGCCCAGCAACAAAAATTAGGCGCGGTAGGTAATAACATCGCCAACTCGCAAACGGTGGGTTTTAAAAGCTCTAACGTCCAGTTTGCTGATGTGTACGCGCAATCACGTATTGGACTTGGTGTGCGAACGTCGGCAGTTCTGCAGGATTTCAGCCAGGGTAATGTTGAATCCACTAATCGCAATATGGACTTAGCTATCGCAGGCGAAGGCTTCTTCCGCTTCCAGCAGCCAAGTGGTGAAGTGGGTTACTCGCGCAATGGTCAACTGACCATGACCGCCGACGGGCGTTTGGTAAATGCCCAGGGCGCGCAGATTATGGGCTACGCCGCTAACGCCAATGGTGTCGTTCAAGCGGGTGGCGATGTTAACCCTCTAACGGTCGATTCTGGTGGGCTTCCGGCAAATGCTACAAACGAGCTATCGGTAGAACTAAATTTAGACTCTAAGTGACTCACTATAAATTTTCTTATATAAAGAGCACTTGTTCCCCCAGTCTAGGATCCCCTCATGACAAGGCTC
>NZ_JAWJUW020000034.1:0-7340 GCF_033052795.2 Halovibrio sp. HP20-59 | reverse complement strand
CAGGCTCTGTGAAGCGGTCAACAAAGTGTGCAGGGGCTACGGTCACGAATATTCGATTACTTTTGGTTAATCACTTAACATCCTTTCGAATGTGGTTAGATTACCATTCAAATCTGCCTCTAGATATACAATGCGCCCTTTGTTTTTAATTTCATCATAATCAAGTTCAGAGCCACGTCCTCCAAGACAGTAGTCAATGATATTCAATATACTAGATTTCCCTGAATCCATGTCTCCCCAAACGATGTTGAGCCCCCTATCAAACTTACATTGATATGTTGTCTCAACACCTTTTATTACAACTTTGTTAACTATTAAATAAGAATTTTTCATTACTAAGATTCCATACAAGCTTTAGAAATAAGCGATTCACTTTTTCTCGAAATATTTTTTAGTATTTCGACATTTCGAGAAAGGTAATTAGGCATGCTCTCACAAAGACTATCTGCAACCCCTGAAGCAGCTTCGCCAATAGCTATAAATCTTGACTCATCTTGTACAACCTTTAAGTAACCAGAACTGCACATATAAGAAATTAACAGCGATATCTCTTTTAAATCGTTTTCACTTATATTTTCAGAGGAGTCGTTATAACAGACATCCTCAAAACAACAAGCATCTTTATTAGTTAATTTACTTATGACACTATATAGTTTTTTGGGCGTAAGACATATCAGTATCAAGAATCTCAACTTCTCTATTGTAAGTAGTTTTTTACCATTTTTATTTTCTCCAACATTTCTTACTAAAAAAACCACAAGAGCAATTTGGAAATCTAACTCTTCCCTATAGTCAATCACAGCGGGCATCCTTATAGTCTGATATTTTCTGCATCGTTACTTCTTTGCTCCAGTTAACTTCTAAATTGTATTGATTTGCATGTTGATGCAGAAAACCTTTTTTATGCATAAAGTTAAGGTAATTAACTGCACACTCAAGGGCTTGCTTATCTGAATCGATAATTTTTCATGCACTAGACCAACAATTTCACTGCTTGATTTTGATGAGTTTGATCCAGCTACCGTTTTATAGGCACTGATAATCTTCACCTTCAAGTCTTTAATTATTTTCCTGTCTGGTTTTGAAGCTTGTTTTTCTATCCCTTCTGCTAAGAAGAAAGATTCTTTAGCATCTTCTACCAATAACTCTTCAACATTAGCTAACACCATTTTTATGACGAATATTTCTTTATCATAAGCACTAATTTCTTCCTCACTACCCTCTAGGGAAACGCTATTAGCCCTAACAGCAGAAAGGCATTCCACGAGAAACTTTTTCACAACTTTACATATAGTGTCGGACTGATGGGTTGGCTTACAAACAGATGTATGATCAGCTTCAACAACAGCAATAGGAAATTTTTTAACATCTGAAAAAGGCACGGCACTTGAGACCGCTACTACCTCATCACTTTTTGCCCTTACATAAAGAGTTTTAGCAATTTTATCCGAATTATTTATCCACTTATCATTTAAAACGGAGTTATCATTATCCAGCGGCTTCATTTCCTTAGCATTAATATTAAAAGGGGACATTAGTATTGACGGAATGGAACCTTTATGCGGAGTTGCCAAACTGCAATAACCAATAATATTATGGTCGAATGAAACAGCATTCTCTAAAATATCAATGATTGCACTTTTTACAACTAGCCCACCCATGCTATGACAAACGAAAATAAGATTTTTACTTTCAGAAAACTCATGTTGCAAATATGTTAAAAACTCCTGAGCTATTTCTGAAATTGGAGTATTCTTTTTAACGACTGGGATTTTCATTCTTAACTTTACCGGCAGGATTTTATTTATTATGCCAGTAACAACTTTTTTGGCAGTACTGTTCGATATACTTAAAACTCTTGTATAATAAGAGAAATAATAAAATTCAACACCTGGTAACTCTAATGAATTTTCAAAAAATGTAGAAAAGCGAGCACCATCTTCATTTACCCACGTCCCTTCTGTCCCAGTAAACCCATGGATAAAAATGACAGCCGTGTTATTTATGTTTACTTCACTCACTGAAAAAACCCTCAAAATAATACACTATAATTTATATCACATAGCTATTGTTAAAACACCTGTCTAAAATAAACTTAGCAGAGCATGTTATCAAATATCAAAAAAATAAATAAACTTCTAAAAACTTTAATCACTCAAAACCATTTCCTCGATACCCTCAATCGACTCCTCATAACTCCAAGCAATATCCCGATGTTCGTCCAACGCAAAATACACCGTGTGCCCTTTAAAGGGGCAACAAGTGGTCATTTCTGAGACGGTGGTTAAGTCCATCCGCGCATCTTCACGTGAAAAGTAATGGCGTGGCGGATAGCCATGTTCGTGGAGTTCAAGCGTACTGATGGAGTCGGCTAGCAGAATGCCATCAACCTGCACCTGCATGCGCTGCTTGCTTGGGTGAAGCGTTATGCGGGCGTTCTGCATCGTATTGTCCCTGCGGCGTTTTTCGCTCTAATGCTTCGAGACTAGCAGTTAATTTAGGTTAAGCCTACTTTGAATACTTAGTTTTTAGTCGATAGTGGACACTTCGTGACTTGGGTCGGTCATCGCTTCCACGCGGCCACTTATGGCACGTGGGTGAATGCGGCATAGCACCAGCTCGTAGCCTGCGAATCAAAAGTGCCCGCCCACCTACTCCTCCGGTGGGGAAAGGTGGGCATCGGTCAAGGTACGTGGCCGGTACTCACACGTTGTATCGGCCCAGCGCTTCCAAACACTCTCATCGACTGAAATATTCACCGCACACTGCCCTGGCATCACTTCCGAATATTGTCGGTAAAATCGGCCGTCAGTGGTGTTTCCAAGGCGTTTGTATCTGGCGTAGAACCCCCTCAGGAAATCAGAAAACGAATCTTTGGGTGCTGTCTTCCAGGCATCCTCAGCAACTTCATAGGGTACCAGTTTTAGGCCTGCTTTTTGCGCCTTGGCTAACATCCAGCTCAGCGATATATCGGCCAGTGTGTCATCAGCTCCATAGCCGCCGCCTACATTGGCGTGAGCGCCGATGAACCAGCACTGCTCTACGTTGCGGTTGCCCGTTTTCTGCTTGCCATCCTTGCTCGTCCAAAGCGATACGTTGTAGGTAGCTCTGTGTTCGTCCAGCGCGACCGCTTGATAGGCATGATCGACAATGCTGGAAAGCTCGGTGTCGTGCCAATCGTATTTGCTTTTGAACAGGTTGGTGCCAGGCACGCCCAGCGCGCCAACGGTATCCCACACACCAATGAAGTGAATCCTGGGCTGGCGGCTGAAGCTCTCCTTGAACCCTGTGCACACCTCAGAATCGGGGTGCAAATCGCGGTTTCGATAAATACTTTCGGCCTTATCGAGCAACCCTGGCGTGACGACATGCACTAGCCCGCATTTACGAATCATCCCCACCAGGCTTCTGGCGGTGTAAGCACCGCGGCTGAACCCAAATATCCAGATCTCATCGCCCTCTTGGTAACGCCTTGAAAGCCAGTCATAACCTGCCCGTAAATTTTTGCTCAGCCCGTAACCGAAGGCTCCCCCACTAAAGCGCTGAAACTTAGATGTACCCACACCGGGGTCGTAATAGAACCTTTGTCTTACACCACCATCGTAATCATGAATACACCGCGTAATACGATAAACATTTGTTTGATCTTCAGGGTCGTTCCACGTCCCATCAAATAGCAGAATCAATTTTTGTTTTGTCATTGTGTTCCCCATGATGCGCACACTTGAACAGGGCTTATTACCGCTAACTGAGCAACAACGAATGCGCTATGTATTCTTGTGTATAGCGTCACTCGCGATTCCAACCCTACCTCACCAATGTTAGTCGTGAATTGATCCCGGTGCCTGTTGGTATTACCTGGTCGATGAAGGACGCGCCACTCAATGAGCGGTTGGGCATGGTGCAGCCCTCGCTAAGGGTTGTGTTCAGCATTTCGGAAGCCGAAAAGCGCTTTGGAAGGCAAACGCAACGGTGCCCGTAAGCTAATCGCTCGCAACGAAATGGATGACCAGATGATCGCGGACATCGTAGAACTAAGCGTGGAACCAGTAGAAAACTTGCGGACCGAGACACAGCACTAAGCTCGCCTTCTCTCTTTTACCTTCTCTCTCTTATTAGCCGCTCGCTCAACGCGACGAGGTCTTCAGCCACAAAATCCCATGCTTCTTCTGCTTCTAAATCTTTACACTGCTGCGGGCCATATTCTGTGCGCCGGGGTATGAACGCCGTTTTCATTCCCAATGCACGGGCAGCACGTAGGTCAGAATTATGCGCCGCACACAGCATCACCTCTTCAGGCGGCAGGCGTAGCAGGCGGCAAGCCCCTAAATAAACCTCTGGGTCAGGCTTGTAGTGCTCGAATAACTCGGCGCAAAAAATCATATCCCACGGTAGCTTGGCGTGACGGGCCACATCGACCATCAGTGAGACATTACCGTTAGTCAGCGTTGCGATGATGGTGTGCTCTTTCAAGCGCTTTAGGCCGTGTAGGACATCCGGCCAGGGCTCTAATTGGTGCCAAAAGCGATTGACGCGATCAATGGTCGCTTCGTCTAGCGCAATCCTATGTTGATCGAGTAGTTTGACGAGGCTTTCTCGATGCAGATCATCTAGTACCGTCCAGGGGATTTCCCCTTTGCGTACCCTGTCCATGGAAGGCGCATAATGTTGGCGCCATTGATCAGCCAGCGCTTCACTGGGTAGATCAACCCCCAGCTCTTTCTCTAGCTCCCCGAACTGATGAATCAAACTGGAGCGCCAATCGACAATAGTGCCAAACACGTCAAACACGATGGCTTTCATTAATGTCTCCTTGCCGTAGCGTTTAGCTCAATAAACAGTTGGGGTGCGTTAGCTGGCCTGCCACCACTCTACTATTTGCGGCTCAAGCTGGCCTGCGGGCGGCAACCGCCCGTTTCGCGCGAAGTCTGCCCATATTGCGCGCAGGCGCTGGCCGTGCTCAAGCAGGGTGGCTTCGTCCACGTCTTTTACCAGGTCGGCATGCTGCCAGCTGGCGGGCTCGGCCAGCAGCAGCGGAAGTTCGATCGTGTGCGCGGCGCCAAACGGATAGCGGCCCTTGCCCCAATCTATTCTGTAAATATAGGCATTGCCTCCCGCCTTCGCGTGTCGGCGGGCAAATTTGAGTGCGTCACGTTTGTATACCTTGCGTGTTGTGGCGGCCACCATCGCCTTGGTGATCCCTTCACCCACTAATGGAAGCTGGCGTAGCCGCATCAGGCCCGGCGATATCACCAGAAACAGCGCGGTCTCTTCCGCCGTGTAGCCAATGAAGATGTCAAATTTAGGTGCAACGCGGCGCCAGGCAGCGTCTACCTC
The DNA here is from genome assembly GCF_033052795.2 of Halovibrio sp. HP20-59. NCBI lineage: Bacteria > Pseudomonadati > Pseudomonadota > Gammaproteobacteria > Oceanospirillales > Halomonadaceae > Halovibrio > Halovibrio sp. HP20-59. The sequence continues at coordinate 2,003 of NZ_JAWJUW020000034.1, read as the reverse complement.
GGATTCGGCGGGCAGCGGATAGTGGCCGTACTGGGTGCCAAACGGCATGGCTGATTTCAGCCCAAAGCCCTGGGCAGCTTCGGCCACTTGGGTCTGTGTGCGCAAAATCTCATCCAGCGGTGCATCATCTTTTACGGTGGCGGCTTTTTGGCTCATTTTGGCGTTCATTTTCGACCGGCCACGGCTAATGCCTAGCGGCGCGCTCTGGATGATGGCGCGCTGAAAAAGCCCCTCGGTGCCGTCGGCAATCATCAAATGAGCCGCCGCATCGCCCCCGGCCGAATGGCCAAACAGAGTGATATTGTTAGGGTCGCCCCCCATGGCCGCGATGTTGGTATTGACCCAGCGCAGGGCAGAAATCAGATCGAGTAGCCCCAGGTTGGCGGGGCGGTTGGCGTAGCCGCCCAAAAAGCCCAGCAGGCCGAGCCGATAGTTCACAGCCACCACGATCACATCCTGTTCAAGCGCGAGCGGGCGCACGTCGAATACCGAAAGATCCCCAGCGCCAAACACGTAAGAGCCGCCGTGAATCCAAACCATGACGGGGCGCGGCGCCGTGGCGGGGCTATCCGGCATGGTGACGGACAGATGCAGCTCACCTTCGCGGGGGTGAAACTCCTGGGCGGTAACGCCGAGTACTTCATTCAGTTCAGGGATGGTATTTTGCGGCGAGGCCGGTGACCACTCAGTGGCGTAAATGGGCTTGGTGGATGGTGGTTCGTCCACAGGCGGGCAAAAGCGCTGAGCGCAGGCGAAGCGGATGCCCGTGGCACGAATAACGCCCCGGTCGCGCCAGCCGATCACCTCGCCTGCGGGTGTACTAAAACGTGGGGCGTCCTGGTTGTTTGGCTCGGTGGCGGGCATAGGGCTCCTTGGCGTTTAAAAAATCTTGCTAATAGGTCAAAGCCTATATAGCATAAAACCTATAAAACGATGAGGTACCCATGTGGTCTATAAAGCAGACAGATACCTTTGAAAAATGGTTTTTCTCGCTTGAGGAAGCTGACCGGGAGAACGTCCTGGCTTCTCTTCTTCTTTTACGAGAACGGGGTCCGATGCTCTCGCGACCGCATGCTGATACGGTAAATGGCTCTCAGTTTTCCAATATGAAAGAACTACGGGTACAGAGCTTTGGTCGCCCCATCAGGGCATTCTTTGCGTTTGATCCAACGCGTACCGGCATTGTTTTATGCGCTGGTGATAAAGGCGGAAATGACAAACGCTTTTACGATGAAATGATTCCAGTCGCCGACAGAGAGTATGCGGCTCACCTGGAAACTTTAAAATGAGGTGATCACCATGGCACGCAAACTGGAAGACTTACTGGCAAAAGAGAAGCCAGAGATTGTCGCTGCAGCAGAAGCGAAGGCGAGCAATATGCTGTTTGAAATCAGGCTAGCCGAAATTCGCCTATTGGCAGAAAAAACGCAAACCGACATTGCTGATGCGATGGGCGTTAGGCAGCCAACCGTAGCGGGACTTGAAAAGGTTGGTCAGGATATGCGCCTTAGCTCCCTTAAACGCTATGTTGAGGCCTTAGGCGGCCGCGTCCGCGTGGATATTGAGCTTCCCGACGGTAGCCATCATGGCTTTCCCGTTTGATCACACTCTTTACATCCCGCCCTAGCAAAATAAATGACGATTGGCTGGCTCGTATGGCAAAGCAGTTTTAGGCATTGGGGCCGCCGCTTAGGATAAACGAATAGAGATCGATATCGGCCCGAAACTCCCAGCCCAGGCGCTTCCAGAAGCGCTTGCCAGCATCGTTATCCACCAGCAGCATAAGGTGCGATTTCTGTATGCCCTCCTCTTTCAGCGCGTTCATGCAGCGGCTGACCAGTTCAGACCCGATGCCTTGCTGACGCTGGCTTGCCGCCACCGCTAGGTGCTGAACAAAACCACGATGGCCATCATGCCCCGCCATAATAAGTGACTCACTATAAATTTTCTTATATAAAGAGCACTTGTTCCCCCAGTCTAGGATCCCCTCATGACAAGGCTCT
>NZ_JAWJUW020000033.1:0-10992 GCF_033052795.2 Halovibrio sp. HP20-59 | reverse complement strand
CAACCTGCGGTGGCACCACAACCCCGAGATCGCCACACTTCGTTCGCGATGACAAGCACAGCCCAACCCCGAGATCGCCACACTTCGTTCGCGATGACAAGCACAGCCCAACCCCGAGATCGCCGCACTTCGTTCGCGATGACATGGGGAGAGCCGTTCGCTATGACAGACACAGCCAAAACCTAAAAATCGCTGTGCTGGTGAGAGGCCTGTGGAGCAGCGGGTAAGTTAGCCTGAGCGCGGTTTTCGCTCTGGTTGATGCGGAAGTGGGCAACCAGTTGACGCAGTTGATCGCTAAGTTGAGCGAGCGATTGAGTCGCCTGGGTACTTTCTTGCACTAGGCTGGCATTTTGCTGTGTCATTTGGTCCATTTGCGTGACCGCCTGGTTGACCTGCTCGATACCACTGCTTTGCTCAATGGTGGCGGCAGAAATATCCTGCACCAGCGTGCTGAGCTGTTTAATATCATTCACCATGCTGTTGATGACATCGCCGGTATCGCGTACCTGGCGGCTGCCTTCCGTGACTTTACCATCTGACGCCTCAATCAGGGTTTTGATTTCTTGAGCGGCGGCGGCGGAGCGGCTGGCTAGCTGGCGGACTTCATTGGCAACCACTGCAAAGCCACGCCCTTGCTCCCCGGCACGCGCGGCTTCCACCGAGGCGTTGAGTGCCAAGATATTGGTTTGGAAGGCGATGCCGTCAATGGTGTTGACGATGGTGCTCATTTGCGTGGCGCTTTCGTTAATCGTCGCCATGGTAGAAATCACGTTGGACATAGAGTCACTGCCGCGCTGTGCACTGTCTGCTGTTCGGGTGGCCAGCGTGCGAGCATGATCGGCATGTTCGGCGTTCTGCTTAACCGTGGCGGTGAGCTGTTCCATACTCGAAGCCGTTTCGGCTAACGAGGCCGCCTGTTGTTCGGTACGCGTGGAGAGCTCTTCGTTAACGCCCACAATCTGCCCAACGCCACTGTTTACCTGGTCGGCACCGCGGTAAATATCGCCAATCGTCTCGGCCAGAGTTTCTCGCATGCGGTTAATATCAAACAGTAAGCTTTGTTGATCCTTGGCTGAAAGCTGCGTTACCTGAGTTAAGTCCCCATCGGCGATATGGCGCACCACGCTGACCGCGTAGCGTGGGTCGCCACCTAAACGACGCGAAAGGTCACGAATAACCCAGCCCATCAGCAATGTCACCGGTAGGCCGATGATCAGCAGTATTACTACCGAACGAATTAAGCCGGTAATAAAGGCGGCATTAATGTCATCCACATAAACACCTGTGGCTAGCGACCACTGCCATTCAGGGAGGTGCGCGACGTAACTGGTTTTTTGCACCTGCTCGTCGCCACCTGCGCGGGTAGAGTAATAGTCAACGTGGCCACCGCCTGATTGGGCAACACGCAGCAATTCTGGGTATAGCGCCATACCGCTGGCATCTTCATAGTTGGTCATGTCAGTGCCGGGCGGGCGACTGGGGTGGGAAATAATCAGTAAGTCATCGTTGAAAGAGAAAATATACTCACCCGCTCCAAAGCTAACGGTGGACATATTGTCGATGGCGCGCTGCTGCGCTTCTTCCAGGCTAAGTTCACCGGCGGCTACCTGTTCTTGCAGGGCTTCAATTTGGCTTTGCACGCTTTCTACTACGTACTGAATGCTGTCGCGGCGTTCGCTCTCAATCGTCTGGCGATTCTCCCAGGCTAACCAGCCAACCAAGAGCAGCATGGCGATCCAGATAATACCCAGCGTTCCCCAGAGTTTTTGTGTTGTTGTTATGTGCGTCATGGATTTCCTGCTTGGTTGGTAGGTGATGTCAGCGAGCCGAGTTGTATTTGTTATATCGGCTTTAACATCAAAGACTTTAAAAAGTAATATTACGTTATTGAAACTTCCCGTTTATTGTTTTTGGTCAGTTTTTTAGCCTGTTTTTAAACGTGTTTTTAAGAATTTCGAGTTAAATGAGCATCCATTTAGCCAATCGCCACCAGCCAGCGCACCGCGTAAGGGGGAAGGGCGCCGCTCGCTTCCCAAGGGTTAGCGGGGTCGAGTGCTTGCCAGTCGTGTTGGCTAAGCGCTTGGGTAACCGCCTCGCCCATCTTTTCCAGAGGGAGCGGCAGGTCAGTGACGTTATACAGCGCGAGCAAACGACGTCCATCGCTTAAAGGGCCCCGCTCCACTGCTAGCACTTCCGGGCAAGAGTCCAGTACTCGCTGAGCCGCATTGGGGTGAAAGCAAGGCTCTTGGCGACGTTGGTCCAATAAGCGGTTTAACGCGCGGAAAACATCGTGGGTGGGCGTGGAAGGGCTGTCTATGAGTAGCTCTAGCTCGCTGCGCTGCCAGCGCCGACGGTTGATCGAACGCAGGCGTCCGCTGCGCTCAACGCCTTCTACATCATTGAGCGTACCGGTGAGCGTGTGGATATACAGTGCGGGTATGCCTTGCAGGCTGAGCATAATCGCCTGGCTACACAGGAAGCGGGCGATCTGCCAGGGGTCAGGACCGCGACGAGTGCCGCGCATGGCTTCAAACCAGGTAATGTTGATCTCATAAGGCGTGTCACTACCGTCTGGGTTGCTGCGCATGCTGACAAAGCCGCCGAATTTATGCATTAGCTCGAGTAGTGCATCGCGCTCGTGGTCGGGCAGCAAACCTTCCAGCGGGCGTACGCCAATGCCATCGTGACTGGCCGTAAAGTTCAGGTAGGTACAGTGGGCGGGCAGCACGGGCAGGCTGGCAAGCCAGGTTTGCAGGGTGCTGGCTTCGCCCCGCGTTAAGGTATGGAGCAGTAAGGGCGGTAGGGTGAATTGATAAATCATGTGCGCTTCATCCGGTGGCCCTTTGGGAAGCCGGTGAAGCCCTAAATAACTGATGTTCTCCTTATGGGGCACGTTGGTTTCGGTAACCAACAAGGTGCCTGGGGCGAGATGGTCCACAATGGCGCGTAATAGCCGCACAACGGTGTGGGTTTCGGGTAGATGGATGCAGGCGGTGCCCAGCCGCTTCCACAGAAAAGCCACCGCGTCCAAGCGAATAATGCGCGTGCCTTGCTCTAGGTAGAACAGTAAAATACCGATGAATTCCAGCAGTACATCCGGGTTTTCAAAGTTGAGATCCAGCTGGTCTTCGGAAAACGTTGCCCATAAGTAGCGGGTGCCGCGACGGGTGGAAATCGGCACCAACAGGGGGCTGCTGCGCGGTCGTACCACTTGGGAGACATCGGTATCGGGGTCGACTTCGATAAAGTAGTCGCGGCCCGGCAGGCTGCCGCTCAGGTAATCCACGAACCAAAGCGATTCCCGTGAGACGTGGTTGAGTACGAGATCCGCCATGAGGTCGTAATGGCTGGCCAGCTCGCGGATATGCGACCAGTCGCCTAGCTCGGGATTGACTTCCCGGTAGTGAATGACCGAAAAACCGTCGTCGCTGCTCCAGGGAAAGAAAGGCAGCACGTGTACACCGCTGATGCGCTCGCCCAGGCGCGTTTTGAGAAAATCGCTGAGTACCGCCAGCGGGGGCGTGCCTTCCTGAACAATCGAGTCACCATAGCTAATGACCCACTGGTCTTTTTCGCTCCATGATGGTGCGTTTTTTGCCGGTACCTCGGCGGGAGCGGAAGGAACCGGTGCAAGTGGTTGAAAGTGCTCAAGACGTTGGTTTAAGCGCCGTTGCACCTCGCCTGCTCGATGGCCGTAAAGATGGCTAAGGTAGTCGTGAACGGTCTGCTCGAAAGAGGACATGGATAACTCCTGATAAACAATCTGCCACAAACACTGCAGCTTGTGTGCCAAATCGTTACAATACGATGCTAATGCCGCGTTTAAACGCTGGGCTAGTGCCTTTGCTAGTTTAACATTGGGTGATCATTACCCGTATAAGCGCGATTAACGGCACACACATTGATAGGTTATAACACGCTAACTCGTGCGGTACACCGGCACGGGCTGACAACAGGTTGACCGCTATGCATTGCCCTTTTTGTGGTGCAAACGATACCCGAGTGACTGATTCGCGGTTGGTTGCTGACGGCGACCAGGTGCGCCGTCGTCGCCAGTGTGCGAACTGCCAAGAACGCTTTACTACTTATGAAACCGCTGAGCTGGTGATGCCGCGGGTGGTGAAATCCGATGGTTCCCGCGAAAGCTTTAATGAAGCCAAGCTGCGGGCAGGCATGCTGCGTGCGCTGGAAAAGCGTCCGGTGAGCGCTGAAGCGATTGAGGCGGCGGTAGAGCGCATTCGTCAAACCTTACGTGCCCGGGGCGACCGAGAAATCAACGCCCGTGATATCGGCGAGTCGGTCATGCAGGCGCTTAAAACCCTCGACCATGTGGCCTACATTCGGTTCGCTTCGGTTTACCGCAAGTTTCAGGACCTGGACGAGTTTCGCGCTGAAATCGATCGGCTTTCTCAAGAACCTTCTCAAGAGCCGTCTTCTCAGCCGGACCACGACAGCGGGTCGTCATCATGAGGGGGGCTTTTAGCCAAGCTGACCACCGCTATATGGCTCGGGCGCTGCAGCTGGCGGAGAAAGGCTTGTATACCACGGACCCCAATCCCCGGGTGGGCTGTGTGATTGTGCGCGATGAGCAGGTTGTCGGCGAAGGCTATCATCGGCGTGCCGGTGAACCCCACGCTGAAATTCACGCTTTGAATGCCGCCGGTGAGCAGGCCCAGGGCGCGACCGCCTATGTCACTCTGGAGCCCTGCGCCCACACTGGGCGCACCGGCCCCTGTGCGGTAGCGCTTTGCAACGCCAAAGTAGCGCGGGTCGTGATCGCGATGGTCGATCCTAACCCTCAGGTGAGTGGCCGTGGTATTGAGATACTCGAAGCGGCGGGCGTTAAGGTCACCGTGGGTTTGCTGGAGAGCGAAGCGCGCGCGCTGAACCCCGGTTTTATTGCCCGGATATCAAAACAACGCCCCTTTGTGCGCTTGAAAATGGCGATGAGTTTAGATGGCCGTACTGCGATGGGTTCGGGGGAGTCGCAGTGGATTACAGGACCAGAAGCGCGCTGCCATGTCCAGCGGTTGCGGGCGCGTTCCAGTGCGATATTAAGCGGCGTCGAATCGATCATTATGGACGACTCGCGGCTGACACTTCGCGCTGACCAGTTACAGCTCGACAACGCCGATGAGGTGGTTCGTCGCCAGCCGTTGCGGGTGATTTTAGATACTCGGCTGCGCTTACCCCTGGCGGCGGCCTGTTTGAGCGAGCCGGGGCGCACACTGATCATTACCACTCCCGATCATGCAGCTGAAAAGCGCCAGCGGTTAACCCAGGCGGGCGCTGAGATTCAGATCTTGCCCGCCGGGAGCGGTGGCCGTATCGATTTAGTGGCAATGCTGCAGTGGTTAGCCGAAAATGAGCAGGTAAACGAACTGCTAGTGGAAACCGGCGCCACCTTAGCGGGCGCCATGCTGGATGCAGAGTTGGTTGATGAACTGCAGCTTTTCGTTGCCCCCACGCTGCTAGGTGGCGAGGCAAGGCCGCTATTTGCGCTGCCAGGGCTCGCGCGTATGGCCGATCAGCGGCGTTTGACCATTCACGATATGCGGGCGGTGGGGCGCGATTGGCGCATTATTGCTTCCCCTAGCGCAAGCGACGATAGCAAGGTACCCTGACGCGCTAAATCGCCGTTAAAGCGACCCCTTTCGCGACAACCGTTCTCGTGATGAATGTCCGTGACGACCGCTTTCGTGACAACTGTCAGTGACAGCCGTCTTTGACAACATAGACTGGAGATTCCATGGCGCATCCCTCCTCTAGAGGCTTAGCCCCTATCGCCGAGCTGGTGGACGATATCCGCCAAGGCAAAATGGTGATTCTCATGGACGATGAGGATCGCGAAAACGAGGGTGATATCATCATGGCCGCCGAAAAGGTGCAGGCCGAGCATATCAACTTCATGGCTCGTTTTGCCCGCGGTTTGATTTGTATGCCGATGACCCGCGCTCGTTGTGAACAGCTTAATTTGCCGCTGATGGTGCGCGATAATGGCTCCGGTTTTGGTACCAAATTCACCCTCTCGATTGAAGCGACCGAAGGCGTTACCACAGGCATTTCCGCAGCAGATCGGGCCAGAACCGTTCAAGCAGCGGTCGCGCCTCATGCCAAACCGGCCGATATTGTTCAGCCTGGACATATTTTCCCGCTGATGGCCGAACCGGGTGGCGTGCTGCGTCGTGCCGGGCATACCGAAGCTGCCTGTGATTTGGCGTCATTGGCGGGCTGTGATCCCAGCGGTGTGATCTGCGAGATCATGAACGATGACGGCAGCATGGCGCGTCGCCCAGAGCTTGAAGCCTTTGCTCATGAGCACGGGATTAAAATTGGTACCATCGCGGATTTGATTCACTACCGCATCGTTAACGAGCAGACCATTGACCATCTGGAAGCGTCCACGGTGATGACGTCCCACGGTGAGTTAACTTTGCACGTTTTTCGCGACCGCATCCAAGGCGCTCACCATCTGGCACTGGTCAATGGTCAGCCAACGCCTGAGCAATCCACCACGGTGCGCGTGCATCTTAGCGATACACTGCGCGATGTAATGGGCTTAATGAAAGGCGAGCAGTGCCGTTGGGACGCCCATCGGGCGCTAGACGAGATCGCGAGTTCAGCGCCGGGGGTGTTTGTGCTAATTGATGACGCTCGCCCACATCAGGATTTAAAAGACCAGCTCGATATCTTTTTGGATCGCGTGCGTCAGCCGCGTACGAGTGACTCCGACGGCGCCGGTAACTATTTAACCATCGGCACCGGTTCGCAGATTCTGCGCTATTTGGGCGTGGGTAAAATGCGCTTACTGAGTTCACCGTGGAAATTCTCGGCGCTGTCCGGCTTTGATCTCGAAGTCACTGAACTTCTAGGCCCTAATGACGCAGTGCATGAGCCAGCTAATCAACAGGGCTAACTCATCAGAGCGAATTCATCAGCACTAATTCATCAGAACTTATTTAGCCGAACTAACTCAGCAGGACGAAATTTGATGCAATCCCTCACTCAAGTTGAAGGTACGTTTGTTGATGTCGATGGCCACTATGTCATCGTGGTGGGGCGTTTTAACCATCACGTGGTAGATAGCCTGGTAGAAGGCGCCGTCGACAGCCTGACCCGCCACGGCGTGGACATGGAACATATCCACATTGTTCACGTGCCGGGTGCCTGGGAACTGCCGCTGGCCGTTAAGCGCGTTTTAAAGGTGATGAAGCCTGATGCAGTCATTGCCTTGGGCGCAGTGATTCGCGGTGGCACCCCCCACTTTGAATACGTGGCGGGTGGCTGCAACACAGCGATTAATCACTTGCAGCTTGAGTTTGATACTCCCGTTGCCAACGGCGTGTTAACCGTTGAAACCATTGAGCAAGCGATTGAACGTGCGGGGACCAAGGCCGGCAATAAAGGTACCGAAGCCGCCATGGCCGCGATGGAAATGGTCTCTCTGCTGCGCGCTCTGGGAGACGCCTAATGAGCGAGCGTAAACCCTCTGCCGCTCAGCAGAGCCGCCACGCGGCACGTGAGTTAACCGTGCAGGGGCTCTATCAGTGGCAAATGACCGGTAAGTCCATTACCACCATTGAAGCCGAGTTTCGTAGCCAAGTCGCTGATGATGACCTGGAAGACCATGAAAACTGGGTAAAAGTGATGGAAATCGCCGATAAGGCGTTGTTCCATGAACTGCTCCACAACACGGTGCGTTTCAAAGCGGAGCTGGATCGCGATATATCGCCGTTGTTAGATCGCCGCCTGGAAGACCTTGATGCGGTAGAGTTGGCGATCTTACGGCTTGGCGCCTATGAGCTTTCCCGCCGCCTGGAAGTACCCTATCGTGTGGTCATTAACGAAGGCGTTGAGTTGGCCAAGTCGTTTGGTGCCACCGACGGCCATAAATACGTGAACGGCATTCTCGATAAGCTGGCGATTCGCTTGCGCAGTGCCGAAGTCAGCGCTCGTCGTCTCTGAACACGAGCGGCATGACAATGCGTTTAAGGGGCCTTTGTGCTTGCCGAATTTGATTTGATTCGACGCTACTTCATGTCGTCGCAGGAGGCGGCGACTGCGTCAAACGGCGTCACACTAGGATGTGGAGACGATGCCTCGCTATTGCTTCCGCCAGCCGGCCAACAGTTGGCGGTGAGCGTTGATACCTCGGTGGTGGATGTACACTTTCCTCACGATGCTCCGGCGTTCGCGGTGGGTCATCGTGCCTTGGCCGTCGCGCTGAGCGATCTAGCCGCCATGGGGGCTAAATCGCGCTGGTGTTGGATGGCGTTAACCCTTGATCAGCATCAGTTCGCCGACGACGCAGCAACCCACGCCTGGCTAGCTGACTATGCGCGTGGTTTTCACGCGCTCAACCAGCAGCACGCCACGGCCTTGGTGGGTGGCGACGTTACCTCAGGCATGCTTTCCATCGGCGTGACCGTCATGGGCGAAGTCCCCGTGGGCGAAGCGCTGACCCGCAGTGGCGCTCGGGCAGGTGATGTTATTGCGGTCACCGGCGCGCTAGGCGGCGGGGCAGGTGGCCTCGCCCTTTGGCAACGTGGTGAGCGCGATCTCACCCATCCGCTGCTAAGCCGCTATTTGCTGCCTGAGCCGCGCTTGGCGGCGGGCGTCGCATTGCGCGGCCTGGCCACCGCCGCGCTGGATATCTCTGATGGGCTCCTGGCCGACTTAGGGCATCTTCGTGAGGCTTCCCAGGTAGGCGCGGTGCTCGACCTGGACACTTTACCGTTGGCTGATGGCCTGGACGATGCCTTAGGCCGCAAAGCGGCCCTGCAGGCGGCGTTGTGCGGTGGCGATGATTATGAGCTACTAGTGACGCTAAACGCGGATAAGGTATCTGAAGCGCAGCAGCGCTTAGCGGCATTGGGCCTGTCGCTTTCGGTCATTGGTCGTTGTCGTCGTACCTTGGGGGTGATGAGCGCCTCTGATCAAACGGACCTAAGTGGTTACGTCGGCTGGCAGCATTTTAGTAGGGAAGCGCCATGAACCGTGCACCGAAAAGTGTCTGGCACCGCCCAACGCATTTTTTTGCCTTTGGCTTAGGCAGCGGTACCGTCCCTTGGGCACCTGGAACCTTTGGTACCTTAGCGGCGATTCCTTTCTACTGGATGATGGCAGATTTACCTCTCGGATGGTTTTTAGGTATCTGCTTCGTCGCCTTTGTCGTTGGGGTGTGGCTATGCGACAAAACCTCCCATGATTTAGGGGTGCACGATCACTCGGGTATCGTATGGGATGAGTTTGTTGGTTACTGGCTGACCATGGCAGCAGTCCCTTTTTCATGGGAGGCTGCACTCTGGGGTTTTGTGGTATTTCGTATTTTCGATGTTTTTAAGCCCTGGCCGATACGCTGGGCAGACCGTCGTGTGGCGGGTGGTTTTGGCATTATGATTGATGATGTGATGGCAGGGGCTTACGCCTGGAGTACGATGCACCTTTGGTTTTGGTTGCATTAGTCTTGGATTCTGGCTGCGTTTAGGCGGTTCTCAATAGTATGGATACTAAGCACTACCGGTTGATAGCGCCATTCGGGTGCGTTGGCTTTAAAGCGTAGGCAAGGAGATAGCATGCGCAAAGAACGTCTGATTGTCCCCTTGCTGGCTTTTCTCGCCATTGTTTGGATGGCGGCGCAGCTCCTCTCAAGCGTGCTTTTTGAGCGCGGCCTGCGCCAAGCGCTAGAGGATTTAGAAGCGCGTGGTGAATGGCGTGTTACCCGAACAGAGAGCCAGCAGGGCTGGTTAACGTCCCAGGGGCGCCTGCTTCTTTCACCTCTTTTGGGTCGCCCTTGGCGCCTTGAGCTGACCTATAACGCGCGCCACGGTATTTTAAGTACCGATGTTGAAGGCTCTGTATTGCCGCGCCTGGACACCGTATTACAGCAAGCCGTCGGTGAAGTGACGGCGCCTTCGGTGCCACGCTGGCAAGGGCGCTATCACACGCTCAGTGGCCACACAGAGCTACGCCTTTCCCTCGCGCCCTTTGTGATTCAACAAAACGGTCGCGAATTAGCCGTTCGCGGTGGCAGGCTACGCGTAGAAGGTGTATTCGGTGATTGGCATCTGCGTATGTTGTTAGATCAGCTCACGCTGACCGATGGCATGGCCCAGCTCACGCTTGGGCCAACCGAGCTTGAAAGCCGTTACACTTATATTGAGGACGCCTACCACTTTGCGCAACGCGATCACCTGCATATCGAAATGCTTCAGCTGCATTATCCCGCCTATGATATGCAGCTTGCGCCGCTAGACCTGTATAGCCATATGGAACTAGACGAGAGCGAGCTGCGCATAAAAGGCGAGTTAGCGGTAGGCGATGTGATGATTCCTTCGGAGGCGCCGGAAACGCCATTGCTTAACGGCCGAGTAGAGATGGAGCTTTCGCGCTTGAACGCCGATGCAGTGCGCCAAGTATTTCGGCGCTTGCGCCAGGAAGCCTCATGGGGCGATGCCAGCCTGCCCATGGCGGAAGGGCTGCTCGCTCGCCTTGAGCCCGATTTGCGCCAAATGCTCACCGACTCGCCGCGTTTAGATGTGACCACCATCGCGCTAGATAGCCCGCTATTAGGCATTCGAGTGAATGCTGACGGCGCGCTATTTTTCGATGCCCGCGATTTGGATGAGCTGAGCGTTACCGACTTGGATAAAGAAAAAGAACAGGCGAAATGGCTTGAACGCCTTGATGGCGACTTCACCTGGCACGACGCCCCCGCCGTTGCGGCGCTCTGGTTAGGGCTGCCATTGGGCACCCGCGAATTAGAGTTTGATGTGGTGCGCGGGGTATGGCGAATTAATGGGCGACCCATGCCCGAGCTTTGGCCTTAAGCGTTATTATTGCGAACGAAGTATGGCGATCTCCGGGTTAGATTCTGTCATCGCCAGCGAAGCGCGGCGATCTCGGTTTTGGCTGTTTTTGTCATCGCGAGCAAAGCGTGGCGATCTCGGGGTTGTTTGCCGCCGCTGGTGCAGATTGCCGCGTCGCTGCGCT
>NZ_JAWJUW020000032.1:0-11403 GCF_033052795.2 Halovibrio sp. HP20-59 | reverse complement strand
TCAGGAAGCCCTGCGTGAAGAAGCGACTTATCAAGCGTTACATGATGAATAGCATCAACTTCGTGGGGATCCGTCAGGCTTTAATCACACTCTTATACTTATCCCTTTATAAATTTTTTTTCATAGTTTAAAAGAAAGAAAGCTATTTCAAGCTTTTTTGAAGAATTAAAAATGTGCAGGAAAAAGAAGTGATCTATCGTTTCTGGGTATAGAGTGTTGTATAAGAAAGGTTTTCTCAGGGACGTCGCTATGCTCCTTGAGCAAACCAACCAATAAATGAGGAGTGTAAAGATGACAACTGATGAAAAACGTAAGCAGTACGAACGGCCTGTTTTGACAGAAATTGGCGCGATGGCAGATATTACCGAAAACCGCAATAATCACTTCAACGGACCTTGAGGGCCGCGTAGCGGCGGACGCGCTAATGCCAAAGCCAACATTAACGCCAGTCCTGGAGGCCATCAGGGCCTTGATTCATAGATAGCTTTTAAAGCTTTTCTTAAAGCCTGCGGCATGATCTGTGCTGTAGGCCTTTCTCAACTAATAATTATACGTTGAGCAAGGCATTGATGAATTCTTGTTGGGAGCTGCAATGCTCATCAGCGTGTTAAGAGAAATGCTTTGTGAGTAAGTTAGGCATACGTTTGCCAACGAAAATTGTGCTTGCCAGGATATATCAAGGAAAGACAATGATTGAGATAGAAGCCACCAGCTTGACGGGTGATGTGATGTCAGGTCAAAAAGAAAGGCGCGGTAAAAGCTCTGCCACTAGCCAGCACTATTACTACCTCACCTATGGGCTTAAAATTTGTTCTACGCTTGAACTGCCAGAGCTCCCTGAAATTGATCCGTGCGAACACCCTGATGTATTGGTAACAACGCCGGGCGTAGTTGATCGCCTTGAAGATGGTGCTTATCTCAGTCAGTGGTTAGAAGTTGGTGATGAGAGCTGTCAGATAACGATTGAGGGAATTGCTCGCTATCGAGTTGAGGAAGGGCAGCGCATTTTGTTGGATCGTCGTATGCCGCGGGGAGCTGATCCTGTTGCTGACCCTGGTGATGTTCGCTTATTTCTGCTGGGTAGTGCGTTAGGGGCGCTTTTGCACCAGCGGCACTGGCTACCGCTGCATGTCAGTGCATTAAACACACCGGCTGGCGCCTGGGCATTTACCGGCCACTCTGGGGCGGGCAAGTCAACAATGAGTGCCTGGTTACACTACTCTCAGCAGTGGCCGTTAATCACCGACGATGTCGCTGTTATTAAGCCAGATGAGGCTGAGCCGTTGCTCCACCCAGGGCCTGCTAGAGCAAAGCTTTGGCGTGATGCGCTAGCAGCATTAGGCATTGGAACCGAAGGGCTTGTTCGGGACTTAATGCGCGCTGATAAATTTCACCTAATGATGAACAAAGGCGTTCGTTATGATGCCCACCGCTTAAATGCGTTAGTGCAGTTAGAGCGTGCTGATGAAGGGGAGGAGGCAAGTCTTAAGAAGTTGTCGGGGATTGAGGCTTTCAAAACCGTGATGGGCGCTATCTACCGTCCCGAATTAGGCAGTCAATTTAATACCGATAAACAGCTTATGCAGGAAGGCATCCGTTTGGCGCAGCAGATTCGTGTTTATCGCTTTCGACGCCCCTGGTCATTGGATGATATGGATAAAAACCTAAAGCCTTTGCTTGACGAAATTCAAGCACAATCGATCACTGACCCTTAGCCCGAATTTCTCACGGGGTATAAAAGAAAGCGGCTGAAAGTGTTATGATTTCAGGGCGTTACACCAGAAAAAACACCCACAGCCGCTATCCAAAATGGTACCTGAAAAACTGACCTTCTCGCCACTCTCTCGCCGTCAAATTGAAGCCGATTTCTCCGGTGGCCACATTACCTCCGATGCCGGATTACTCCTGCTTCGTGAAGTCGATAAACAGCATCGCCTGACACGCTGCTTGGCCGCCGTGCTTCATGATCCCCGGGCACCGGAACAGGTTCGTCATAAGCTCGACACGTTGGTTCGTCAGCGGGTGTTCGGTGTCGCCGCTGGCTATGAAGATTTCAACGACCATGAGGCCCTGCGCTATGATCAGGCCCTTCAGACAGCGCTCGGTGAAGAGGATACGCTAGCAGGCAAGTCGACGCTGTGCCGGGCGGAGCAGAACGCCGATCGGCAAGCAATAGTGAAGGCCCATGAGTTGCTGTGGCATCACTTCATTGAACAGCATGACGAACCACCCAAGGAGATCGTGCTGGACTTTGATGGCACCGACATCCCCGTGCATGGCGAGCAACCCGGCAAGTTCTTTAACCGTTATTACGATCACCACTGCTACTTCCCACTGTATGTCTTCTGTGGGCGCCACTTACTGGTGAGCTATCTGCGCACCAGTGACCGCAGCGACAGTCGCCATAGCTGGGCGGTCCTCGCCTTACTGGTACGCTTTATCCGTCAATACTGGCCCGATACGCGCATCGTGTTACGAGGTGATAGCCACTTTTGTCGTCCTCGGATGCTGAACTGGTGTGATCGGCATCACGTCGACTACATCGTGGGAATCGCCAAGAACAGCCGGCTGCTCAAGGAAGTGGACGTCCCCATGATGCTGGTGCGCAAGACCCAATGGCAGGTGGGAGGGAAAGTAGCGGGGACGTTCCGCTTCCAATATCAAGCCCACTCCTGGAAATACCCACGCTGGGTGGTGGCCCGCCTAGAAGAAGTGTTGATGAGTGACAGTTACCCCTATAAAACTGAGCTATCCGATCTCGTCAGGCGGTTGGTTCCTACCTGACTGCTCGGGCGCCCCCGGCCCGACGCAATGGGGGAAAGGGGGAAGTGTGTCTGAACGACGGAAAGTGGTTAAAAAGTAGGCAATTTAAGGTGTGCCAATAGATTTTAGTGGCATTACGTCTTGGGTGCGGTACTTGCTGAGGTGCTATGAGAAATCCGGGTTAGCGCGATTAAAATTTGGACTGGGTATTCATGGGTATCCGTCAGTATCAGCTGACACACTGTCCGCTCAAGTCATCCTTGGTATAGATAAAAAACCCCACCTTGCGGTGGGGTTAAGCGTCACTTTTAGGCAAGTTGTGCAGTACGCACACTTAACTTGATCAGGACCCAAACGTTTCCATTATTACGTTGTTTGTGGTGTCAACAAATATCGCTTCTACATGATACGGCGTAGCACCTTGGTAAGTTTCCCGCACAGACATAACGTTCAGCTGTGGGGCAACCCAGGCGTCTTGCTGAGTGCTTGCTTTCTGTGTGTTCATAGAAAAAACTCCTGGCAATGAAGCATGCTGGTTATGAGCGAAGATGCCAGTGGCTACAAATATTTGCTTGCGCAGCATTTTACGACCCTGCCACGTATAGTTAGCCCGAAAGCCACTTTTATGGTATCGCCCACATTGAGAGTAGTTTCTGCACCTCTGTATTGTCAAGAAATGTAACATTGGTGGCGGATATTAAATACATTCGAATCGTTAAGTAATCGAAAAAAGCCCTATAAATGTGCAGAAAGCTACGCCTTGCCTAGTCTAATCGCGTACGAACGGTAGGAAACTCATCTGGTATTGCTTATAAAAAACGACTAAGCACTGTACATATACTGACAAATCAGTAATATTGTAAATGAAATGTATCCAAAAGTAATATGTGGTAGCGTTGTGAGATTGGGAGCCAGTTAGGCCTGGGGCACAGCTAAAGAGTGTTATGGATGAGAGTGTTAGGGGAAGGAGGGTGAATGAGTGCCATCTTTGGACGCATCAGTTTTGATCAAACTTCGATAACACGTGAACCCTTCGATACGGCATTCTGCACACTGAATGACTGGGGTAAAGACGGCCGTGGCGTGATGCATAAGAAGAACGCCGTCCTGGGGCACCAGCGACTGGCTCTGATAAGCACTTACCCTGAGGATGTTCAACCCCTTGAGCACCGTGGGCTATGTATTGTTGCGGATGCGGTGATTGATAACCGCGGCGATCTTTGCAGGCAGCTTGATATTGCAGCCGCCAGTAGCGTGTCTGACTGCGAGCTTATTGTGTCTGCCTTCCTGCGGTGGGGTAAAGCGTGTGTTCAATATCTAATCGGCGACTTTGCTTTCGCTATTTGGAACCCTCGTGATGGTGAGCTCTTCGCTGCCCGTGATATTGCCGGTGCGCGGCCCTTTTTCTACGCAAAGCGCGATTCATTGTTGTTATTTGGCTCTACGGTTGAAGCGATAGCCAGCTCGCCGGATGTCGACTTTGATATTGATGAGTCTCGCGTGGCTTTTTTTTTGGCTCAGCCCCTGCAGTCGAATGAAAACCCTTTTATCAAAGGCGTTGATTTTCTGCCGCCTGGTCATAGCCTGACCGTTTCCCGTCGCGGTGTGGAAGTGAGTCGCTACTGGTTTCCGGAGAATATCGTTCAAGCTGCGCCAGCGAGCCTTGAGACGTATGCCGAGCAGCTTCGAGGGCTGATAAATCAGGCTGTGCAAGATCGGATATGCCTGGATCGTCCTACTGGCTCGCACATAAGCGGTGGCCTGGACTCAACGGGTGTCACGGTGCTGGCGCACCGTTTGTTGCGCCAGCAAGGTCGTCAGCTCGATAGGGCATACACTTGGGCCCCCCCTGTTAACGATGAGTACCCGTTAGCGCAGGGTGTCTTTGATGAACGTACCGAGATCGCGAAACTGAGCAAGCGAGAAGGTTTTGAATGTTCTTTTGGCACCGATAGTTCGAGTGATTATTTTCGGTTCTTCCGACGAAACCTAGCGTATGAAAACTCTGCCGACCTTTTTGAAGAGCTGCCTCTGATGGAGCAAGCGGCCTCACGTGGGACGCGTGTCATGCTATCGGGGTGGGGGGCAGATGAGTGTGTCTCGTTTGGCCTGCGGGGTTACCCTTCCTGGCTGCTTTCCAACCGCCGTTACAAGGATCTATTCAACATGGCGCGGGCCTTGGGCGGTGGGCTGAGCAAACCGGGGGGCATGGCCAAATACCTTTTTCAGAATGCGGCATTGCCTTTCCTTCCGGATCGGCTTTATTCAGCTTTTAGCCCGTATTTGAATAAGCACAAGCTGCAGTGCCTTGGCCATCCCGATTTTATGAAACGCCACCCCGAGGCATGGCAAGAAAACAGCTTGGTCTGGCGCGATGCAAAAGACCCCTTTTCTATGCAGTGTGCTTTGCTTATGAACGGTCACATTGCCTCGAGAATGAGCCTTTGGTCGACATGGGCGGGCCCTCTGGGAATTCAGTATCGCTACCCTTTGATGGACAAGAGACTGCTTGAGTTTTCCCTGTCGCTGCCGCCCGATATGCTTTGGCAAAGGCGCCGTGCACGTATTGTTTATCGCATGGCCATGGCTGACGCCTTGCCCGAGCGTGTCAGTAAGCATGATGTTGCCAACGAAACAAAGCGCAAAAAAATACGCTTGGACTGTTGGCAGAAGTTAAATCAGCAGCATGATCAGTTTGTGAATATTGACTGCCCCTGGCTAGCCACCAAGGTGCTTACCGATAAGATAAAGGGCGCACCACCGTCCTTGGAAAAATTTGATCTGCTGAGTTTTATTCCCTTGCATAGCAGTATGCGGGTGCTGGAACTATGGCGCCATTCGGTGCCTATAAAACAGGCAACATAAATAAGTTGATATCAGTTGAGGACGGTACCGGTATGAGCGTAACACTGAACACGATGGTTCAACGAGATGCCGACATCTTGACCGCAGTCGTTGATGACGAAGTGGTGATGATGAGTGCAGACCAAGGCCAATATTTTGGGTTGAATTCGATAGGCGGTCGGATATGGGAGTTAACGGAAAGCCCTATCGCTGTGAACGATCTAGTTCAGAAGCTGTGTGAACATTATGCGGTCGAGGCTGAAGAATGTCAGAACGACACGTTGCCGTTTCTCGATAGTATGGTGGAAGTCGGCTTAATACATATTTTGCGTTAAGGGAATTTTAGAGTGCTTGGCTGCAGAATCTAACTTCATTATTGGGTAGTCATGGTGGGTGTCGATTGAATAGGGTCATCACTTTTTTCAGAAAGTCAGCCTTTTTTAAGCTTTGGTTCTTGCCTGTTTGGCTGTTGCTGGGGGTAAGCAAGGCGCTGATTTTTTTGCTCAGTTTTAGGCGGTTAGAAAGGCTGATGGGCAAAGCCCACGGTATTAGCCCTGTGCTACCGCTTCTGACGGCCTTGCAACGTAAAAGAGCGAGTCAGATTGGCCATGTCGTGCGTATGACGGCGCGCTATACGCCGTGGAATTCCAACTGTTACCCACAGGCCATCACCGCTGCCCTGCTACTACGGCTATATAAATTACCTTATCTACTCTGTTTTGGTCTTAAGCGTAGCGAGGACAATAGCCGTTACCTGGCGCATGCTTGGGTAGCCTCGGGTCCTGTCAACGTCACGGGCGGGTTCAGCTTCAATGCTTACACAGTGGTAGCCTGCTATCTTGCGCCAGGCTTGTCTACTGTTGAATCTTCGTGGCTGAATCTTCATGAATAGGGACGAGCGAATGATGTCTGAACCTCCTGAGCAACTCATGGCCGACCCAAGCTTTCAGCTACTGCTGATATTATCGCGTCTTGAGCTTAACCAAGAACAGATTCAGGCGGTTGAGAAGCTTATCCCACGTGTGAAAGATTGGGATGCCTTTACGCGTCAAGCATCCGAACGCTTTGTGCTACCCATTGTCCACAGCCATCTTAGTCGGCGATGGAAAGATCAAATTCCTGACGCTTGTATCGACGTAATGAAGCGCGACTCACTGCACGCGCTGCAACATAATATGAATATTTCAGCTGAGTTCAAGTACCTTGTTAGGCATGTATTGTTGCCTCTCAACGTGCCGCATCTTTGTTTTAAGGGACCTTCGTTAGCTTTTCAATACTACCCAGAGCCTGCTCAGCGCTTATGTCGTGACGTTGATATTCTTGTTTCGCAGGAGGATTTACCGGCAATACTACAATATGCGCTTACTAATGGTTACAAGCCCCATGATCCCAAAGCACTGACGCCGAGTAATGAAAGCGTCGCGTTCGTGGCTCGCCACCAAAAAGTAGTCACTTTGCTCTCACCTCGTAACGTCGCTATCGAGTTGCATACCAAAATAGACAATACCGGAAGCGTCTTTAAGGCATCGCATATGCTAGCAAAACGCCAGCCTATTACGGTTTGTAATGTAGACACTTGGGTGATGCCAATCAGTGAGCTTTTTGTTTATCTTTGCTGGCACCATACAAAGCATTATTGGTCTCGCCTTCACTGGCTAGTGGATATTACCGCCATACAGCATCATCGGGATTTTGATCTTGATGCAGTGTTGCGCTGTGCTAAGCGCTACTCACTAGAAAGTACCGTTCATTCCTGTCTGGAAATGATAGCGTTTTTCGCCAGTGCAGGGTCACAATATAGTGATACTTTGACCCCCAACACCCAAGAACTCGTTCGCCAATGTGTGTTGGCAATGCATGGTGATGTTGAATTCGAGCATTCGTTGGGTAAGAAAAAACCTACACCTGATTTTTCATTCGCATGGCAAACAACCACTGCGAATATATGGTGGTGGCGTTTATTCGGCTGGAAGAGGATGTTTCGTCCGACCTACGATACTTATGTGGTATGGCCTCTTTCCCCCCATTGGCAATGGGTTTACCGTTTTATACACCCATTTCTCGAAGCTTATATACGCTTAGCCGGTAAGAAAGTTAACTAATGGGTGTTTTAATTATATGGCTATGATCAATAAGTTATTTGCATCTTTCTTATCGCTGATGCGGATTCTGTCTATATCTTGGAAGAGTAGTCGCAAGTGGACATTCCTGAGTACTTTTTTTATAGCCATAGAAATTATCTCTGGGCTTGGCGTGCTTTATCTTCTAAAGCAGATGGTGGATGTGGTTACCAGTGTGCTGGCCGAACCCGAGGCGGCTGAAAATGTGGGGTCGGTTTTATATTATGTTGTGCTTACCGGCTTAGGAACGCTAGCTTATGTTATATCACGAGCGCTAGCGGGTTATTCTCGTGAAGTGCAGGGAATGATGGTCGCAGACTATGTCGACAACATTGTTCAAAAAACCGCCATCAGTGTTGACCTTGCCTTTTACGAAAGTCCGCTTTACCACGACACGCTTGAGCGCGCCCGCCAATCGGGGAGCCATCGACCCGCCCAGGTCGCCAGTAATTTAATGCTCTTGGGTAAAAATGCCGTCATGCTAACGGCTATTGTCGTACTGCTGGGGACAATTAACTGGCGTTTACTACCGATTATTTTGTTTGCTGTTATTCCTGCTCTGATTGCAAGAATCTACTTTACGCGGATTCTGTACGATTGGCAGCGTCGCAGAACACAAATGGAGCGGCGGGCAGGCTACCTAGACTGGTTAATGACTTCCAATATCCACGCCAAAGAGCTTCGACTTAATCAATTAGGCGATTTTCTTCGGCATAAGTATAAGGGTATTCGTGATGATATTCGAGGTGAAAAGCTTGCTATAAGCCGTAAGCGCACAATCGTTGAGTCCATTGTCGCGGCGGCAGCTTCGATCATATTTTTTACATCGTTGGGCTACTTGGCTTGGAATACCGCCCAAGGGAACAATAGCGTGGGTGATTTGGTGCTCTTCTTACTGATATTTCAACGCGCACAAACGATGGGCCAAGAGCTTGTTCAACAACTTTCCAAACTTTATGAAGACCACTTGTACATGGGCATGTTGTTTGAATTTATGGATATGCGACATACTGTGCCGAGGTCGTCTCAACCTGAAAAAATAATACCTTCTGCTAACGTTAGTTTAAAACTAGAGAATGTTTCCTTTGCTTATCCCGGCACCCATAGAGATGTTATCAAAAATGTAAATATGGAGATAAAGCCCGGACAAATTGTGGCGTTAGTAGGCGCCAATGGATCAGGTAAAACATCGCTTATTAAATTAATGACACGACTTTATGACCCTACTGAAGGAGGCGTTAAAGTTAACGGCATTAATGCTCAGGACTGCGATATTGATGAGTATCGACAGCTTTTCAGTGTGATCTTCCAAGATTATTCGCATTATGCCGAATCCGTGCATGACAACATCCGCTTTGGCCATATAAACGGTACCGATGCCGAGCGTACGGTTCCGCGAGCCGCTGAGAACGCCGGTGCCGCGACATTTATTGAAGAGATGGACAATAAATACGACACGTTACTAACGCGCCTGTTTGATAATGGCAAAGAGCTCAGCGTCGGGCAGTGGCAGAAAATAGCGCTGGCACGCGCCTTTATGTTGAAATCCAATATTGTTATATTAGATGAACCTACCAGCGCTATGGACCCTGTTGCTGAATCTGAGTTATTTGAAAACTTTCGCGAACGGATTAATCATCGTTCTGCCTTGGTGATCAGCCATCGACTATCGACGATTCGTTTAGCTGATTATATCTACGTGATGGATGATGGTGAAATTAAGGAATCGGGCACCCATGAATCACTGTTTGAGAAAAAAGGGATTTACCATGACATATTTAGCCGTCAGGCTAAGTACTATCAGCACGATCTTTCGTAATTGACAAGCATGCCATCAATACAGGAAGCGGGAGTGGGCAGGGCGCTCTCGCTCATTAATGGCGCTATTATCTTTGGTTTTTCTGCATCGCTTGTTTTAATACCGCAAGCGCACTGGTGGTTTGGGGTGGCTGCGCTTATATCGTCGCTATTGGCGTGTGTCGTTATTGTTGGCGATAGGAAATCTCCTTTCTTATGGACCAGTGACGACTACAAAATAGTGTCAGCATTGGTATTTTTTAGCGGTGTTTGGTGGTGGAACGTTTTGGCAAGTGGCCAACTGCCTCTGGTGCCCTACGGTGGGTATCGACATATATATGCTTGGCCGCTGTTGGCGGCTGCTTTTTTGCTTGCGTTAAGAGTTTTTACGCCCTCGCCTAATTGGTTATGGCTGGGTGTCTGTTGTGGTGCCTCTGGCGCAGGTTTGGTGGCTATATATGAGCGAGTCATTGTTGGAGCTGAACGAGCTGACAATGGTATCAATGCTATTCCTTTTGGTAATTTGTCGTTACTCATGTCGGCGCTTTCCTTAGTGGCGGCGATTTATTTCATTCAATCGCTTCGCCGCTTTAGTTACGGGTTAACTGTCTTTGCTATTTGTGCGGCTTTTCTGGGTTTTTTAGCGTCTTTATTATCAGGAACGCGTGGAGGCTGGGTGGCAATTCCATTTATATTCGCACTGTTGTTGCCAGCAACAGCGGATATAATAGCGCCAAAAACACGCAATATAGGTCTTTGCTTTATCGCCTTATTGGTTGTCGCCATCATCGCTTTTCCCCCATCGGGCGTGTGGCTTCGCTTAACGGCTATATTCGACAATATCTATCATTATTTTATAAGTGATGAGGCCAGTACCTCGCTTGGCATCCGTTTTGAACTATGGCGAGCGGGGTGGTACATGTTCAAAGAAAACCCGTTAATGGGGGTTGGCGAAGGCGGTGTGAAGGACTGGTTAGGGGCGTTGGTCGCAGAGGGCGTGCTTTATGACCGAGTCATTATTTATTCACAGTTACACAGTGACATTATTGATACGCTCGCCCGCCGAGGCTTAATAGGCGTTATTAGCCAGCTATGGCTGTATGGTGCATTTGCCTCGGCATTTGCTAAAAAAGCGTTGTATGCGAATGACAATGTGTCGGCCCGGCTTTTAGCGATTAGCGGTATGGTGGTCATCATCGCTTTTTTTGACTTCGGACTTTCCCAATCGATGTTCAGAGACTTAAGAGGATTTAGCGGCTTCTTGGGTTTTGGCATTATTTTATGGGGCTGTTTGGGTAATCAGCCTCAATCCGGCGCACCGAATAAATCCCGATAGGGGATTTATTCAGTGGTTTTAACCCTTGGCGGATGCCTGCTTATCTTGCTACTCAGCGTTCAGGAAGTTCTCTACATTGAGCAGTATTAGCTCATTATCATCGGCGCGCCCTTGCTGACGGCCAATCGAGAAAGGGTAATTGTTGTCGTTGGCGACCACGATGGTGCTCTCATCGACACGATCCACGTTCTCAATGGTCACAAAGGGAAAGTTAAAGGTGCCGTTGATCGTGCCCCTTGGTGCAAGGCCCTCTGGATCCTGGATGTTCATGAGGTCTATATAGGCGATTTTCTCCAGTACACCCTGCTCGCTCGTACGGTTGAGATCAACGAGGTAGATGCGTTTGAACTCGGCGGGGTTGTCTGCCCACGCTTCTCGCGGGTCGCCCTGGCGGCTATCACGCTCGATGATTAGTAAGCGATCCACTAACTACATCTAGGCAGTTATTGTTCAGACGGGTAGCGTTTCTTTCCACTGCCAGGGCAGCAGTGTGCTGAGTTCATCATCATTGAGGGTGGGCAGTGTCTCGAAGACATACTGCAA
>NZ_JAWJUW020000031.1:0-15695 GCF_033052795.2 Halovibrio sp. HP20-59 | reverse complement strand
CAGGCTCTGTGAAGCGGTCAACAAAGTGTGTAGGGGCTACGGTCACGAATATTCGATTACTTTTGGGTAATCACTTACCTCTCCAATAAAGGCTCAATAATTGTGATCAGCGTTATCAAGCGAGCTACCAGCAGCAAATTTGTTCGTAATGTTGCTATAGTGGCCACGGGTACAGCAGGAGCACAGGCCATTATTATGGCTTTTGCGCCAATTATTACTCGGTTATATGGACCAGAAGCATTTGGCGTACTGGGAACCTTCACTGCTATTTTGGCGGTCATAATGCCCCTGGCCGCTTTTAGTTATCCTGTTGCTATTGTATTACCAAAGCATGATGCCGATGCTAGGGGCTTAGCTAAATTGTCTATTAAAATTGCGGCAATAACATGTTTGCTGGTTAGTATAGTTTTGCTTGTTTTCAAAACGCAACTAGTTAACGCTTTCAATCTCCAAGAAATTGAATCTTTTGTTTTGTTATTGCCGGTCGCTATGCTGTTTTCAGCATGCATGTCAATCATGAGCCAGTGGGTAGTGCGAAAGAAGCTTTTTAAAATTAAAGCCAAAATAGCCGTCTTACAAGCTTTATGGGTTAATAGTGCAAAAGCAGGGGTCGGGTTGTTTTTTCCTGTAGCTACTTTTCTCATCATATTATCAACTCTTGGAGGAGCGTTACACGCGCTTATGCTTTGGAATGCGACACGTAAAAGCGCGGTTGAAAATATTATGAATGTTGGTAATAGTGATAAGGTAAATATCACTAAACAAAGGGAGCTGGCATGGAAGTATCGTGACTTTGTTTATTATAGAACTCCTCAGGTATTATTTAATACTGCGTCAGCTAATTTCCCCGTAATAATTTTGGCAAGCTTGTTTGGAACGTCTGTAGCAGGTTTTTATGCTTTAGCTAGAATGGCATTGTCAGTGCCTTCAAAGTTGATCAGTAAATCGATTACAACAGTTTTTTACCCTAAAATTACGGAAGTGATTAATGCTAGGGGAGATGCTAAGGGATTAATAATTAAGGCAACGCTTGCCTTAGCGCTCTTAAACATCGTGCCATATGGTATTATCGTGGCTTTTGGTCCAACAATTTTCTCTTTTGTATTTGGTGAAGAATGGTTTGTAGCCGGAGAATACGCTAGGTGGATGTCGATATTTTTATTTGCAGCTTTTATTACAGGACCAAGCATAGCCGCTCTACCGGCGTTATCTAAGCAAGGTTTCTTTCTTTCGTTTGAAATTTTTAGCTTTATAGTCAGAATGGGGGCTATTTACCTAGGTTATCGTATAACGGGAAGCGACATTTTGACAGTGGCTATTCTAAGCATCACGGGATTCTTCATAAAATTATTGCTACCTGTATTTACAGTTTTTTTCGCTCAAACAGCCTACCAAGATAATGTCAAAGCAGATGCAGGGAGCTATTCAGAATGATGGTTGAAAGCTTTATAAAATCTTACGTGACTGAAGCTCCGAACGAGGTAAGTAAAAAAAAGGTTGACCACTTTGATTGTTTTTATAAAGCAGCAAATGATGTCGGCATTAAGATATTAACAAAAAAAAAGAAGTTTAAAATATTTGTGTTTAGAGGTAGAAAAGTTGGATCAGCATGTGACATGGTTACTAACTTAACCTCACGGGAAGCTAGAAAAATTTGTAAAGATAAGCGTGAAACTCTGCTAAGGCTTAAAGAGCATGGAGTAGATATTCCATACTCAAAAGCGTTTGAACCTAAAAGCGATTATGATGCAGCATATAAATGGTTTTCTCAGAACAAAAAAAGAGAAAAAGGGTTGGTTCTAAAACCTAGTAATGGAAGAGCTGGTAAAGGAATTAGCATTGGAGTCAGAACGCCTAAAGAGTTTGAAGAAGCTTGGTTGCTTGCTTATAACAACCTAACAACAGAAGATGGCACAATATTAATAGAAGAAAGATTAACAGGTATAGACTTAAGAGCTATTGTTGTTAACGGAAAATTCGTGTGTGCAGCTACTCGCCTTCCTGCTCATGTGATCGGCAACGGTAAAAACAAAGTTTTAGAGCTGGTGCATGAAAAAAATCTGAATCGTGCAAAGCATGCCTATTATGGCCCACATCCATTAAATATATCTAAAGATATTGAGCAAAGTTATATACCCTTTGATGGCGAGGTCTTTTTAGTTAATAATACATCAAATATACATCAAGGGGGTGAGGCATTAGACTTAACTGAATACGTAGCAGATAGTATTAAAGAGCTGGCTGAACGGGCAGCTTCTTCCATACCAGGGTTAGGAGTGTCGGGTGTTGATCTAATCCTAAATGAATCGTTGACTTCAGGAAAAGTCATTGAGATAAACACAGCATGCAACTTTATGATTCATTATTACCCGTATTATGGCAAATCAAGAAATCCAGCCTATGATATTTTTGAATCGATGGTTAAAACCCCCACTCCCCATAAAATGATTTTTGAAAATATCGGTGGGAGCGGTTCTTACCTAAAGCGGTTGATGCGATATTTTTATATATTGAAATTTTAATTTTACAAAAGTGACCTAGGCTGATCATGAGTGACTTTATCTATAGCTCCGATCCAAACGCAGGGAAAATACTGGCTGAATCATTAAAAAATGTGCAGCCTGCAGAAGCATCATGTGTGCATGTTTACAGTGGTGGCTGGGGAGCGGTTGCCACAAGCTCCTCGAGATACAGTGGGTTCAACCCAATAGAAACAAGTCGCTATATTTGTATTGTTATTGGCGGCCCTGTGCTTTACTTTCGGGATAACTATTTTATTGGTGGAGATGATCAACAGGCTGGAACACGCGCGATTCTTAGTCACTGGCAATCAGGGAAAGCTGAATGGAGCGAAGATATCAGTGGTCCCTTTGTTGTGCTCGTTATTGATAAAGAAAAATCACGAGTAGAATGTATAACTGATCTTATGTTATTCATCCCCGTGTACCAATTTCATGATGAGAAAACATTATTTTGGGGCACCCATGTCGACGCATTGTCCAATGCATGCGGGCAAAAAAATAATATCGATAACGTCTCATGTGTAGATTTCGTACTCCATTTTACAGTCACCTATCCATATACTTTTTACCAAACAGTTAGTCAGTGTAATCCTGCTTCTATTAATAGGTGGATAAAACAATCAGAAGAAACAAATGATTGGTTATTAGAAAATTCAAAAACGTATTGGGTGCCTATAGAAAGTAACAAATACAAAAATATTCACGATGCAGCTAAGTATTTGCACGATGGTGTACAAGGTTACATTGACAGAGCTACCTGTTCTCTTGATCGTGTTGCTCAATTTATTAGCGCAGGTGAAGATTCTAGAACATTAGCAGGAATGCTGCCAAATAAACTAGATCGTGATGCTTATATATTCTTAGATAAAATGAATCGTGAAGGTGTATTAGCCCGAGAGGTTGCTGCTGCCTATGGACTAAATTTTAATCTTAGTTATCGAAGTCAAACTCATTATATCGATATTTTACCTGAAGCGAGTGATTTAGTTGGTACTGGCCATCAATATATTCACGCACATACGCTTAAATTTGATAAAAAACATAAGCTAGCAAACTATAAGGCTGTTTTTGGCGGGTACATTGCAGATTCTCTTCTTAAGGCACAGCATGCAAAAAAACCTAAATGGGTAAAGCGGTTTTCCTTTCTTCCGGAGTTTGCTGAAAGTGGGGAGAGTCGTACTATTAAAGTTACTAACCCTTTTTTTTCAAACGATTTACTTGATAAAGTAACTGCGAGAAGAAGAGAGCATTATGCTAGGGTTAACAAGATAAGACCTAATAGCGCAGATGAGTGGTTTGAACTGTGGCCGGCCACGATGAGAGCTGGTATTAGCAATCTCTACACAAATAGACGTTTATTTGCTAGTCACGAAGTTTTCATGGCGAAAGAGTCAGTTAAAGCATCCGCAAGCGTGCCAGTCAATTGGAAGCTGAATCGACGACTTTTTAATAAGGCTTTTCGGATTTCATTAAGTAAAACAAAATATGTTTTTCATGCTGATGGTCGTCTTCCTTACTTCCCATGGTGGGTGAACTGTCAGATACAAGCTCCGTTTTGGTTATATCAAAAGGTATTAAAGCAGCTAGGTTTTGATCATAGGGATCAAGGGCCATGGAGTAATTGGAAAACTCTTTTAGCATCTCAGCGTTGGTCTGAAAGCGTAAATATATTTACATCTAGGCCAATTCCAAAAGAGCTACGGAATGCAGTTGAATCAAATGCATTAGACAAAAACGATAAAACTTTGCCTATACAATCTAAAATAAACTTACTGCAGGTTTGTTATTATTTCTATGTTTTTTGTAATGACGATAAAGAAATCAAAGATTGTGAAAAATACAGTGAGCCCATGTGATTAATCTAATTTTTTATCAAAAGTTTTTGTACATTAAGCAGTTTTTTAATTTTTGTTTTTAAATGATTTATTTTATGCTATATGGGTTTATAAAACATGGAAAATACTTTTTAGTAAGTAAGTGAATTACATACATAGGCGTTTATTTTAATAACTGATAGTCATCATTAATAGTAAATAAAAATAACCACATGATAATTGGTGTTTGTTGCTAATTAATGATGTTTTGCTTGATTTTAATGTCTTTATCTTCATTTTAATGGAAACCCCAATATGTTCACAGTAATTATTCCTGTACATAACAAGAAGGAGCATGTCGTTGCTGCTATCGAGTCTGTTCTTGCTCAAACTAATGATAAATTTGAACTTATTTTAATTGACGACTGTTCTATAGATGGTAGTTCCGAGCTGATCCTCCCTTATGAGTCAGATAAAATAAAAATATACAAAAGGGATTCACCTGGACCGGGAGGATATGCTGCTAGAAACTTAGGTGTTGAAAAAGCAAAATATCAATGGATTACTTTTTTAGATGCTGATGATGTTTGGTATTCTAATCATCTTGAGACATCTGAGCAATTAATAAGTAAGTACGAAGAAGTGAGGTTTTTTAGCTTATCAAGAAATAAAGTATTTAAAGGTAAAAAGTCTGGTTTTGATCACTCAAAGGAAGAGCAGATTGACCGTGATGTAGCTTTAGTAAGGTTTGCAAGTAAAGATATCTTCCATACAAACGCGGTTGTCATAGATAAAGACCTTTTTATTGAAACAGGGGGGTTTCCAGCGGGGCAATGTAAGCGAGGAGGCGATAGCGATCTCTGGCTCAGGCTGTTGCTCAGTTGTAGTTCAATAGTAGTATCGCCTGTAATAACCTCATGTTATGCATTAGATAACAGTGGTGTTATATACGGTAAATCGAAGGTGGAAAAACAGCATCCCGTTCAGAAAACGGTCATGCGCTTTATAGAGAAAAACCCAGACAAGGAAATTAATACGTCGTTAAAGCGATTATCTAATCGAAAGAATTTCTCCTGGCTGGCTGCACGAAAACGAAGCGGTGATCTTACCTTTTCAGACCTGAATATTATTTACTTCTCCTGTCTTGATAAATCCGGGTTTAAACAACTGCTAAAATTCATGGTTCCACTTCCTGTTTCAAATTTTTCGGCTACATTCAAGAAGCGTTCGTTATGAGAATTACTTTTGTTTGTTCGTCATTTGGTGGCGGCGGTGCCGAGAAAGTTGCTGTCAAGCTATCTAGCGCTCTTGCTGACATTGGGCATGATGTCAGTTATGTTTACTGGAAAACGAAGGAAGGACAAGAATACAGCATAGACGCTAATGTTAAGTTAAATAAAATTTCTACTGCTAATCCTTTGGTGCGAGCATGGGTTATTAGTCGGTTAATTAAAACAGAACGTCCTGATGTAGTTATTTCCTTTACTGATATTCCTAACATCATTGCATACCTAGCGTGTGCGTTAGCTTGGCCTTATAGATGCTTGCGTGTGCCTAATGTTAGAACAGATGTGGCAGAGAAATATCGTAATTTGAGAAAAACGCCGTTGTTAAGGCTGCTTTCCTTTCTGCATGGCAGGGCGTGTAAAAGTGCACCCATCGTGCTGGTAAACTCGAAAGATTCTGGTGCTTCTCTATGCGATTATTATCATTTCAGCGAAAATAAAGTGCACTGTATATACAATCCGGTCTTTGACGAGCTTCCCCATTTTTTCCCACGCGTAAAAAATGCGGATATTGGAGTGAAAAAGAGAATAAAAGCGATCAATATCGGAAGATTAACAGAAGCTAAAGATCAACTAATGTTAATAAGGGCTATTGATCATTCAATTAATGAGATTGGAATCGATATAGAACTTGATATATATGGTGAGGGCGAATTATTCGATGAGTTGCAAAAAGAGATAGTCCGTCGGGGGCTTACTGATCGTGTTCATCTGAAATCTTTCGATCCGGATATAGAAAAGAAAATAAAATGTTATCATCTTTTTCTTTTTGCATCTCGCTGGGAAGGTCTTCCTAATGCATTGATCGAGGCGTTAGGGAGCGGGGTTGAGGTGATCTCTACAAATTGTCCTAGTGGGCCGAGAGAAATACTTGATGATGGTCGTTTTGGTAGTCTCGTTAATATTGGAAACTATCGGCAAATGGCAGAAACCATTGCGCGCCTTTACCCCGAAGGTTGTTACGTTACCCCCAATACCGCTAGTACCAGGGAAATGAGTGACGAACTCAAGAGTCATCTTGAGAAATTTACTATCCCATTTGTGACGTCACAGTATGTACAACTGGTATCTAGGAAGATAAATGAACAGTAAAGACGTCAAGCATAAATTAAATTTGTTTCGGCGATATCCGCACTGGAAAAGTAATAATTGTATATATATACATATACCTAAGGCGGCGGGGACGAGTTTAAATAAGGCTATTTATGGTCGCACGTTAGGTCATTATACTGCTAGTGAGATACACTCTCTCTTTCCAAAACTGTTTGGAAAAGCGTTTGTATTCTCTTTTGTTAGGAACCCATGGGACCGAGTTCTGTCGGCTTACCGTTTTGCGAAAGTCGGTAAGACCAATAGCATGGGTATGTATCGACCGGAGCAATATCAGATTCCACAATTTGATAGTTTTGAGCGATTTCTTTTTGAATGGCTTGCTAAGCAAAACCTGGAAAAGGTTGATTTCGTCTTCCAGCCACAAAGCAAATTTATAGTGGGTAAACATGGTCATCTTCTTACTGATTATATAGGTAAGGTAGAGAGCATGGATGTAGACATTAAATATGTCGAGTCGAAGCTGGAGAAGACTATCAATGTCGGCCGTGAAAACACTACTTCTGATTGCTCCGACTATCGTAGTGAGTATGTCAACGATGACATGGTTGAGTTGGTAAGGTCTCTGTATAGCGATGATATAAGTCGGTTCAATTACGATTTTGATAAGAGTTAGTTTATGAGAATTCTCCACGTTATCTCTTCTGCTGCAGCCGGTGGTGCGGAAATATATGTCAGAGATCTTTCTATAGAGATGGTCAAGGCTGGGCATAAGGTATTCATTCTTTTTTTGGACAGAGCGACAGAAGCGGGAAGAGATGGCGATTTTGAAGCAAGGTTTTTGAGAGAAATAGAATTTCACGGCATTGAGTATGGATTTATCGGTGCGTCTGCCCGTAAAAAACCATGGCGAGGTATTAGTAAAATAAATGGAGTGGTGTCAGAGTTTTCACCCGATATCGTACACTGTCACTTATATTATGCGGCAATCTTTTCTCTTTTCGTGAAAAATGCAAAAGTCGTTTATACACATCATAATATCCGCCTTGGCGCCAAACCAATAATCTACAAGCTTTTGGATATGAAGGTGTCCAGATACATAGGTATATGCCAGGCTTGTAAGGAGTTGCTTGAAAGCGTGTCCCGTAAGAAAGTGATAAGAATTGATAATGGCGTTACCCCAACGCGCATAAAAAAAAGGCTCAGGGGCAGTGAAGAAAAGAGTGGGAACGTAGTGAAATTGATAAGTGTCGGACGTTTGTCTGAACAAAAGAATCTTGTACTTCTTATATCTTCACTTGCCAAGTTAGTTGGCGCTCGTTATCAATTGAAAATTGCTGGTGAGGGGCCTTTGCGTGAGAGTTTGGAGAAGCTTGCAAACGATAAAGGCATATCGGCTCATATTGAATTCTTGGGTAACGTGAGCAATGTCGATGAGCTGCTTTATGAAGCCGATGTTTTTGTCATGTCGTCTGCCTGGGAGGGGCTACCTATTGCGCAGATAGAGGCCACCCTGAGTGGGCTTCCAGTGATAGTGACCAATGTCGGTGGTTGCGCTGAAATTGTGCACAAGGCATGTAATGGAATTGTTGTCGATGAGCTGGACGAAGAGTCTTATGCCCGAGCGTTAGAGAAAATGCTAACAAACGTCCGCTTACTTCAGTTGTTTTCCCATAATGCACTTACTTACTCAGGTGACTATTTAATAAAGACTTCTGCCGATAAGCACATTGCCTTATACAAAGAAGTTATGACAACCTGATTGCTGCCCTTTAAATGAGATTTATATGATACCGGCGCTATTCGTTATTGTTATGTTTGCACTGTCGTTCGTTTTTTGTTTGATAGTGTCTATGAAGCATCGCTGGCTGTTATGGCCGATCATGTTTGGGTTTGCTTTTCGGGTACTGTTAATGTTTCTTGACTACTACGGCATATTCGCCCCGCCAGGTGCTACAGGTGATGCCGTTGTTTTTTCAAGAACAGCTTATGAATGGTCACAGCTAGAATGGAATAGATTATTCGACACCTTTAATTACAGTGCTTCTTATGTGTACAGCACTATAGGTGCCGTCTTTTTTAAATTATTTGGTTATAATCACTTTGTTTTACCTGTATTAAACTTTTTAGCAGGTCTGGTGGGTATTTTTCTCACCGGTATTATGGCTTACCGCTTATGGGGAAGAAAGCCCGCCGTCATCAGTGCTTATATAGTGGCGATTTTCCCTTTTGCGGCGTTCAACTCCGTGATAGCGCTACGCGAAGAGTTTTCAATTGTTATCTTTTTACTTGGCGTTTATTTCTTTTTAAATTGGGTATCAGGTAAGGGAACCATCTGGATTTTTGCTGCTTTTTCTATGTTTGCTGTGGCACTTATGATTCACCCAGGCTGGATCGGTGCGATGGTCGGAATCGCCTTATACCTGGGCTATTTCTCCTTTAGAACGCTGGTTGCTTCAATCAAAGGTGGGGCAACGACGCGCCAAACGGCTAGCAAGTTTTTATCGGCTATTGCGCTTTTTTCTGTGGCATTGCTTATTGTCGTCGGGAGCGGCGGTATAAGCCTCGGCAAGGGGATTACTATTGGTGGTGATAGTGAGGAGGAAGGGGTAGAGGAGCTGATTGAATCCCGTTTTCAGAGTGAAGGTCGTGGTGGCTCGGCTTACCCAGGGTTCATTGCAAAAGGTAACCCCTATACACAACCGTGGTTAATTCCGATGCGAATTGTATATTTTACATTTTCACCATTTCCTTGGGATTTGCGCAGCCCGCGGCAAATGCTGGGGATAGTAGCATCTGGCATGTATTTATTTCTTGCTTGGCGGCTTTATAAAGGCTGGCATCAGGTTAGACGTAAAGAGGAGTGTCTTGCTTTGATGTTTATGGCAGGTGCTTTGATCTTCGTTTTTGCCATCGGGGTAACTAATTTTGGTACGGCCATCAGGCATCGAACGAAATTCTTGGCAATCTGTACGTTGCTTGCCGCTTCATCTTTCAATCAATTGACAGTCCGACTGAAAAGGCATTGATTCGTGGATCTACTAATCATCGCAGGGAATGCACGCTCTCTGATAGCCAATCGAGGGGATCTGGTAAAGGATATGCAGGCACAGGCCTTGGTCGTGGCAGCGGCAGTGCCCACCGCAGACTATCTTCCTGAGGTTGAGGAGCTCGGCATTAAGATATTCCCGATCGAAATGGGGCGTACCGGTATCAACCCGCTACACGATCTCAAGACGCTGTGGTCGCTTTATCGTTTGATTCGGCGGTTAAAACCTAAAGCAACATTCGGTTATACCATCAAGCCCGTTGTGTATGGCAGCCTTGCCGCAAAGGCCGCCGGTGTGCCCCGTATTTACTCAATGATCACCGGGCTTGGTCATGTGTTCACTACTAATAGCGCCAAGAATCGTCGCTTGATGAAGGTCGTTTCGCTGCTCTATCGCGCAGGGCTTGCCTGTAACAATAAAGTCTTCTTCCAAAATCCCGATGATCTTCAGGAATTTACTGAGCGAGGGATTCTACGAGATAAAGCTAAGGCCGTTCGCACTTATGGGTCGGGTGTCGATATTCAGCGTTTCCCTGCTACTCCGCTTCCCGAAGGGGAATTGACATTCCTGTTTATCGGTCGGTTGCTGACCGAGAAGGGGATCGCAGAGTTTTGTAAGGCAGCTGTTCAGTTGCGAGCTGAGCACCCAGCGGTACGTTTTATCGCCGTAGGACCGCATGATCCTAATTTACCTCACTCATGTGCTGCCGAAGACTTGCAGCGCTGGAAGGAGGAAGGGGGGGTGGAATTCATTGGTGGCGTTGCGGATGTTCGCCCGTGGATAGCGCAGTGCTCTGTTTTCGTGCTGCCGTCGTATCGTGAGGGTACGCCACGCTCGGTGCTCGAAGCGATGAGCATGCGACGACCGATTATTACCAGTGACGCGCCAGGCTGTCGGGAAACCGTGGAAGATGGTGTGAACGGGTTTTTAGTGGCACCACGTACCAGTGCGCCTCTACTTGAGGCAATGCGTAAGTTTGTCGAGCAGCCGACGCTAGTGCCGCAGATGGCAGAGGCGTCGAGGACCTTGGTCGAGCGGCATTATGATGTTCGAAAGGTAAACAAAGTGATTCTTGAAGCAATGGAGTTGGCATGAGGGAAGGCATTAAGCGACTTTTCGATGTAATTGCCAGTGGCGCCGGCTTGATTGTGTTGTCGCCGCTGCTGTTATTGATAGCGGTGTGGATCAAGCTAGATAGCAACGGGCCGGTGTTCTTTATGCAACAGCGTGCCGGGCGCGATGAACGGCCTTTCAAGATTTTCAAGTTCCGTACCATGGTACATCGTGCGGCTGAAACCATCGACCAGCACAAAGAACAAGTGGTGAGCGCTGGGCATGATCCACGGATTACCCGTGCCGGGCGCATCATCCGTGCCAGCAGTCTTGATGAGTTACCCCAACTTATCAATATTTTAAAAGGTGATATGAGCGTGGTGGGACCTCGACCAGTGCTTATGGAACAGACCGAAGTGGTGCCGCCGGGTTATAAGAGGCGCTTCAGTCTTCGCCCAGGCTTAACTGGGCTTGCCCAGATAAGAGGCCGGCGTAGCCTGGGATGGCTACAGCAATTGGCTTATGACGCTGAGTATGTCGATAAACAAAGCCTCGCATTCGATTTTAAGATTCTGCTAATGACAGTTAAGGTGGTTGTGACTGGGGGCGGGGTTTACGGGGAAGCTGGACTCAATTGGCGCACCTACCGTGATCGCCTGAATGGCCAGCCTCCACGGGATAGTGACGTTGAGGAGGCAATGCGATGAGCCAACTCAACTTTATGATGATTACTGCCAGCCCTGATGTGGCCTCGTTCATCGAGCAGCACGGCGTAGCCCGTATCTTTATGGATCAGGAGGTGCTCGGTAAGGCGGAACGGCAGGGGCATCTTGACACGCATAAAGCAGCACACTCTCTGCAAGAAATTGCAGCGGTTGCTGGGGTATTGAAGCAGGCGGAGCTGATGGTAAGGCTCAATCCGCTCAATGCGTTGACCCATCAGGAAGTCGAGGGCGCACTCGACAACGGCGCACAGCGCTTGATGCTGCCGATGTTTTCTTCGCGAGCGGAGGTAGAGCAATTTATGGCCATGGTGGATGGCCGGGTGCCTGTGACCTTGTTAGCTGAGACAGCGGCCTCGTTGGTGCGGCTACCGGATTGGCTGGATTTGCTGACACCGGGAAGCGATGAAGTGCATATTGGCCTCAATGATCTCTCTTTGAACATGGGCCTTCGCTTCCTATTTGAGCCCATGGCGGCACGCTTATTAGACCCCGCCGCCGCCGCTCTCAACCAGGCGGGCGTAACCTGGGGCGTGGGTGGCGTCGCACGTATCGGACAGGGCGAACTACCCGCCGAAACGGTGCTTGGGGAGCATGTTCGTCTTGGCTCGCAGTGGATCATTTTGTCACGGGCGTTCCACGCCGGGGCCGCTACGTCGGCCGATCTGCTCGAAACACTCGACTTCCCAACAGAAATCACCAAGCTACGTCAAGCCGAGGCGTATTGGCGTAGCGCTGACGAGTCATTACTTCTTGATAACCAACGGCAACTTGCCAATTGTGCTTACCGCCTGGGCCGCCGGGGTGACGCATGATGCCGCCTGGCCCCATCAGGCGTGTGCTCTATCTTCAGAAAGCCGAAGTACTTGCGCAGCAGCAGGCGCAGGTTAGCGCTACCTTGATGGCGGTACTGCCAGACACTGAGCTGCTCTTTGCCGACAGCGTGGAGGCGGTGCCGATAAATGCTGATATCGACATTGTCATCACGCCTACGTTGCCATGGTTGCCTGAGGCGCTGGCTAGGCTCGCTTCTTATCGCTGGCTGCATTTTCTTTCCTCTGGGGTAGAGAAAATCTGGGCGATGGACTTCGACAAGACACAAACGCTGATGACCAAGAGCAGCGGCGTGCACGGTGCGCCGATGAGCGAGTATGTCATTGGCGCTATGCTCTACTTCACAAAACAATTTGGCAGCTTTCATGATCAGGCCCAGCAGGCGCATTGGCAGCGCCACTGGCTGGGTGAGCTGACTGGCGGTCAATTGACGGTGCTAGGGCTTGGGCATATTGGCCAATGCTTGGCCAAGCGAGCCAAAGCGTTCGATATGCAGGTGGTGGGTACGCAGCGCACGCCTCGAGAAATATCCCACGTTGATCGTATTGTGGAGCTGCAGCAGGTGGGTCCTGAACTGGCGCGCACGGATTTTCTGGTCGTGTGCCTGCCGTTGACTCAGGCTACCCGTGGCGTGGTTAGCGATAAGCTTCTGGACCAGCTGAAGCCTGGCGCAGTTTTGGTGGATATCTCGCGGGGTGGTGTCGTGAATAGTGAGGCAGTGCTCAGAGCGTTGGACAACGGCACGCTGAAAGGCGCTGCACTCGATGTCTTCGAGCAGCAACCGCTGCCGGTCGATTCGCCACTGTGGAAACGCAGCAATTTATTGATTACGCCGCATGTTTCAGGCACTACACCCTACTATCTTGAACGGGCGTTGGCCATTTTCATCGAAAACTTGCGCGCTTATCAGCAAGGTAAACCCCTCGTTACGCCGGTGAGCGTCGATGCTGGATATTAATATGCAAAAAAGTAAGATTTTGGTTACTGGCGGGGCGGGCTACATTGGCTCCCATACATCGCTGATGCTACTCGAAGAAGGTTATGAGGTCGTTGTGCTGGATAACCTCATCAATGGGTCGCAGGAGGCATTGCGGCGTGTCGAGCATATTACTGGACGGCCTTTGACGTTCATAAAGGGCGATATTCGTGATCGTGCTTGCCTCGATCAGCTTTTCAGCGAGCACGATATCGACGCCGTGATTCATTTCGCAGGTTTAAAAGCCGTCGGTGAGAGCGTTGGGCAACCTCTGGCCTATTACGACACCAATTTGGGGGGCTCGCTAGCCCTTTGTCGAGCGATGCAGGCAGCCGGGGTATTTCGGCTAGTGTTCAGTTCCTCGGCGACGGTGTATGGCCCTGACGCACCGGTACCGTACCACGAGAGCATGCCACGCGGGGGCACTTCCAATCCCTACGGCACCTCTAAATCGATGGTTGAAAAAACCCTTGAAGACCTTTCTCACAGCGATGAACGTTGGTCCATCGTGCTGCTGCGTTACTTCAACCCCATTGGCGCGCATCCTTCTGGCCGCTTGGGAGAGGACCCGCAGGGCGTACCCAATAACTTGCTGCCCTATATCGCTCAGGTGGCGGTGGGGCGTAGGCCATCATTAAAGGTCTTTGGTGACGACTATGCCACCGAAGATGGCACCTGTGTAAGAGATTACCTTCATGTGATGGATCTTGCAGAGGGGCATGTTAGCGCACTGGGTCGGTTGAGCTTACCCGGCACTCATGTCTATAACCTGGGTACCGGCCAGGGGCTATCGGTCCTACAAATGGTGGAGGCTTTCGAGCGAATCAGTGAACGGCCGATTCCTTATCAGTTTGCCCCGCGTCGCGAAGGTGACCTGGCTGCATTCTGGGCAGATCCTCATAAGGCCCAGCAGGAGCTTGGTTGGCTGGCCAGGCGAGGGTTGGATGACA
Organism: Halovibrio sp. HP20-59; assembly: GCF_033052795.2. Classification (NCBI taxonomy): domain Bacteria; kingdom Pseudomonadati; phylum Pseudomonadota; class Gammaproteobacteria; order Oceanospirillales; family Halomonadaceae; genus Halovibrio; species Halovibrio sp. HP20-59. Next base: position 1,438 of record NZ_JAWJUW020000031.1, on the reverse strand, counting down.
TGATTTCCGACACTTGGCGCTGGCAGCGCCAAAACCCCCACGGGTATCGCACTGAAATTAACACTACATCACATGGGGCATCGTAATGCTGAACATAGATAACGTTCGTTTGGGAATCATCGGCCTGGGGTACGTGGGTCTGCCTCTGGCCGTCGAGTTCGGAAAAGTGATGCCGACAATTGGTTTCGATATCAATGCTAAACGCATCGCTGAACTGAACGACGGTATTGATCGTACCTTGGAGGTAGAACCGGCATTATTGGCTGAATCTACCCAGCTTAGTTTTGCCAGTGACCTAGAGGTGCTTCGTGAGTGCAATGTCTACATTGTGACGGTGCCTACCCCAATTGATGATAGTCGACGCCCTGATTTAACGCCGTTGATCAAAGCGAGCGAAACGCTAGGCCAGGTGGTGAGTAAGGGAGATGTCGTTATATACGAATCAACCGTCTACCCTGGGGCGACTGAAGAAGACTGCATCCCAGTCATTGAACGTATTTCCGGATTGATTTACAACCAGGATTTCTTTGCAGGTTATAGCCCTGAGCGTATCAACCCAGGCGATAAAGAGCACCGAGTAACCACGATTAAGAAAGTGACATCGGGGTCAACTAAAGAAGCCGCTGAATTTGTAGATGCACTCTACCGACGCGTCATTACGGCGGGCACGCATCTAGCCAGTAGCATTCGCGTTGCGGAAGCCGCTAAGGTCATCGAGAATACGCAGCGAGATGTAAATATTGCGCTTATCAATGAGTTGGCGCTGATCTTTAACCGCTTAGATATTGATACTGAAGAAGTACTGGCGGCAGCAGGAACCAAGTGGAATTTCTTGCCATTTCGTCCCGGTTTAGTAGGCGGACATTGCATCGGCGTAGATCCCTACTACCTTACCTATAAAGCTCAGCAGGTTGGTTATCATCCGGAAGTTATTCTTTCTGGTCGCCGTATTAACGATGGTATGGGCGCTTATGTAGCAAGCCAGCTCATTAAGCAAATGATTAAGAAGGGTATTCAAGTAAACAACGCTCGTGTACTGGTGATGGGCCTTACGTTTAAAGAAAACTGCCCTGATCTGCGTAATACGCGTGTGGTTGATATTCTTACTGAGTTGGTTGACTACGATATTCAAGCAGACGTCTATGATCCGCATGTTAATCAACAAGAAGCTGAGCAGGCCTACGGAATCTCACCTATAGAGTTGCCAGAACCTTCCGCTTATGACGCCATTATACTGGCGGTTGCTCATAATGAGTTTAAAAAGCTATCAGTAGACTCAATGCGCGCTTGGGGTAAGCCTCTACATGTGCTTTACGACCTAAAATACTTATTGCCCCAAGGAGAGGCCGACCTACGGCTTTAATCCTGAGGGATCCCCACGAATATTTTCAATAAAATCAGCGTGTAATGTTGAAGGAGCCTGCATGGGTCGGCATGT
>NZ_JAWJUW020000030.1:0-24991 GCF_033052795.2 Halovibrio sp. HP20-59 | reverse complement strand
TGGTGTCGGAACCTGTATTCTGCGAGTTTGCCCCTATCCTGCCAATGCTATCCCTCAAAACGTCAACAGGCCCTAATCTAATAAATAGCTTTTTTCCTTTCTAAAATTCCCCAGTATTCTTTTCAAAGCCAGCTGCTAACTGGTAGTCAGAAGGGTATATACCTGCAACTTCCTCCCTTTCCTATGGCCTGAGATTAAAACTTAGCATTTCCCTTACCGGCAGCCCGGTAAATGACGTTGATCTGGCAGTAGTGTGCTTTGTTAACCAAGGCTAGTAAGATGTCTGTATAGACAAACGGTCTTAATTGCAAAGGAATTTCATGACTAGTCCTCCTCTCTACCAGCAGATTCGTCAACATCTGTTGGATAAGATTCAGTGCGGTGATTGGCAGCTGAATCATCAGATACCTACGGAAGAGCGGCTGGCGAAAGACTTTGGCGTAAGCCGGATGACGGCCAATAAAGCCATTAGAGATTTAGTGCAGCAAGGGTACCTAGTACGTCAGCCTGGGGTCGGCACCTTCGTTACCGATCGTAAGGTTGAGTCCTCTCTGGTGGAGGTATACAACATTGCCGAAGAAGTGCTTTCTCGAGGGCATCGATACAGCAATAAAGTGATCAGCCAAGAGGCGATTGAAGCAGACGATGAAGTGGCGCTGCGGTTAGGCGTCAGGCTTGGGAGTCGTGTTTTTCATACTCTTTTGGTGCACCATGAGAACGACATTCCGATTCAGCTTGAGAACCGCTACGTTAACCCCCGCTGGGTGCCAGATTATCTTGACACCGATTTTTCACGCCATACGCCTAACGAGGTGCTGGTCGCCGCCTGCCCCATGACGGATATGGAACACATCGTTGAGGCGGTGCTAGTGGATGAGCAAACCGCAAAATGGCTAAGTATCGATACCCAGACGCCTTGTTTGAGCATGGTGCGGCGTACCTGGTCGGAAGAGCATTTGATAAGTTATGCCCGTCTAATCCACCCTGGCGACCGCTATAAATTACGCTCCTCCCTGCAAAGAAAAAGCGCTTAAACTGAAGCAAAACAAGAGCCCAGCGAGGCCGGTTTGTTCGACCTCGTGGCATCTCGTTAATACTGGGATTCAACTGATCAGTGACTGAACCAAGTAGCCCGCGGGCACTGCAAGTAGCAAGCTCAAGGCAACACGAATGAACCAGACGATTAGCATGCGGCCTACCGAAAGCGGAATACGGGTAGAGAGAATGCAGGGGATCGACGCAGAAAAGAACAGCACGGCGGAGACTGACACCACCCCAGCAGCGAAACGGGCGACGAATTCGGCCTCGGCCATCAGCAGTGCCGGTAGGAACATTTCCGCTAGCCCGGAAGCAGACGCCTGCGCCAGTGCGGCGGCGTCATCTAGCCCCCAAATGGCGACAAAGGGATAAAACAGCCATCCCAACCATTCAAATAATGGCGTGTATTTGGCGATGAGAAGCCCTATCAGGCCTACCGACATGATCGACGGTAGGATGCTAATGGCCATTATCAACCCTTCTTTAAGGTTGAGCGCTACGCTGCGGTGAAGGCTGGGCGCGTTGGCGGCAATTTCCGTGCCTGCTTGCCAGGCTGTGCTCAAGCGTTTCCCCACGATTGCCTCCGGTTCTCCGTCACGCTTATGGTCATCCATGCTTGCCAGAGGCGGCAGTCGCACCGTGATAGCCGTAACGATAAACGTAATCACCAGGGTGAGCCAGAAGTACAAATTCCAAACGCTCATAAGATCCAGCGTACGCGCCACGATGATCATGAACGTTGCCGATACCGTGGAAAAACCGGTGGCAATGATGGCGGCTTCCCGCGCTGAATACTGCCCCGCTTGATAAACCCGATTGGTAATCAATAGTCCGATCGAGTAGCTACCCACAAAAGAAGCAACTGCATCGATTGCCGAGCGCCCCGGAGTACGCCAAATTGGCCGCATTACTGGCTGAACCAGTACACCAATCAACTCCAGCAACCCATAGCTGATCAGCAGGGCCAGGAAAATAGCGCCAATCGGCACGATTAAACCTACCGGTATCACCAGTTTCTCGAACAGGAAGGGCAGCATGTCCGGTTCGTGCAGAAACGCAGGCCCCCAACCCGTTAACGCCATGACGGCAACAACGACACCGATGATTTTCAGCACGGTAAAAATGCTTTCGATCACTGTTCGCCGCCAATAGCCTTTGTACAGTGGGTAGGCAGCGCCCGCCACGATCATAACTAACGCATAGATGCCGCTGTATTCACCCATCAACGAGCGCAGTCCTGTGACCATATGATCGAGCAGGATAGTGCGCCGCCCCCCTAGCTCAATGGGAACAAAGAAGATCAGGATGCCCAGTGCGCTAGGCACAAACAGCTTAAAGATGGTGGCAGCGCTAGTTCGCTGCTTGGTGGGCGGGTCTATGGGGTGCATGGGTAGGCCTCTAATTGTGTGGTTATCGTTCTGATGACTTGGGCTTGTTTTATGTATATACAATAAGCTAACCCTATACAGCATCTGCGCATAGCACCTAGCAGTAGACATTAGTCTAGTGAGGTGGGCGTTGTGAGCTCCTCTTTTTGATGGTTTTTTATTGCAAATAATTGTTATTAATATATTTTAACTGTTTTCCGGCGATTTTTAAGATATTTTCTTGTGCATGTTTGCTGAGTTCGCGGCTTGACGAAGGAAGCAGGTATGGGCTTAATTGTATATACATTATGTTTGCTCCAAGGAGACCTCCATGGCTAATAACAAACAACGCTACATTTGGCGCGATATCAGTCTCTTCGATGGTCTGAAAACATTGCCTAAGCCCATGGTTGTGATTACTCAAGGTGAGCGTGTTGTCACCATGACACACATGGATGGCTTCGATGAGTCACAGGCTGATGGTTGCCATGACATGGGGCGGGGCGGCGTGATGACGCCCGGCCTAGTGGATTGCCATACGCATTTGGTGTTTGGCGGAGCGCGCTCGGACGAATTCGAGGCGCGTTTGGAGGGCGCCAGTTATGAAGAGATTGCGCGCCGTGGCGGAGGCATTCTGAGTACCGTTTATGCGACACGGGAAGCGAGCGAACAAGCCCTCTTCAATGCCGCTTTGCCACGTCTTAAAGCGCTGGTTGAGGAGGGCGTCACGACGGTCGAGATCAAGTCGGGCTATGGGTTGGACGTGGCTAATGAACTGAAGATGCTGCGAGTTGCCCGGCGTCTAGGTGAAGCGTTGCCAGTGCGGGTATTGACGACCCTGTTAGGCGCCCATGCCTTGCCGCCGGAGTATGAGAACGATAGCGACGGCTATATCGATCTGGTCTGCAATGAAATGATTCCTGCCGCAGCGGCGGAAGGATTGGCCGATGCTGTCGATGTCTTTTGTGAAAAAATCGCCTTTTCAGTAGCGCAGTGTGAGCGGGTTTTCAAAGCAGCGCAGGCCCATGGCTTACCCATCAAAGCGCATGCCGAACAGCTCTCAAACTTGGGTGGCGCTGCGATGGCAGCCCGCCACGGGGCATTATCAGCTGACCACATTGAGTATCTTGATGACGCCGGTATTGCTGCCATGCGCGAAGCGGGTAGCGTGGCTGTCACTCTCCCTGGTGCGTTCCACACCCTGCGTGAAACCCAGCAGCCGCCCATTGCGGGGCTGCGCGAAGCGGGCGTGCCCATGGCCGTTGCTACCGACGCCAACCCAGGCAGTTCGCCGCTATTTATGCCCACGTTAATGCTCAACCTGGCGTGTACGCTGTTCCGCATGACGCCCCAGGAAGCGTTGGCAGGCATGACCGCCAACGGGGCTGCCGCGCTAGGGTTGAAAGGCGAGGGCCAGCTTCACGAAGGCGCGGTGGCGGATCTGTGTATCTGGGATATTGAGACACCCGCTGAACTGGCGTACGCGGTGCAACCAGGCCGCCTACGGCAGCGCGTCTATCAAGGGGAGTTAACCCATGGCCGCTGATACGCCTATTGATATGTCGCTCTGGCAGGGGCGCACGGATCCTGAACCCGATAGTGACCGTTGGCATCAGCGTATTGAGCCATTAGCCAACAACGCCGCGCCGGGGTGTGCATTGCTGGGCTTCGAAAGCGATGCAGGTGTTGCGCGTAACCAGGGCCGCACCGGGGCGGCTGAAGGCCCTAATGCGTTACGCCGTGCGCTGGCGCCGTTGGCCTGGCATCGCACAGCGCCTGGCTACGATGCCGGCAATGTACGCTGTGTTGATGATGGGTTAGAGGCAGCGCAACAGACGCTGGCTGACCGTTTGACGACATTATTAACCGCTGGCCATCTGCCTATTGTATTGGGTGGTGGGCATGAAGTGGCCTACGCCAGTTGGCTTGGTCTGGCGCAGTTTTTCTTGCCAGAAGAGTCAGCTTCAAAAGAGTCTGGGCCGGAAGCGACACCGCCGCGGATCGGCATCATCAACTTGGACGCGCACTTTGATTTGCGCGATCCAGCGCATATTCGCTCCTCAGGTACGCCCTTTGCCCAGATTGCCGATCAGTGCCAAAAGCATGGCTGGTCGTTTCGCTACGCCTGCCTGGGGGTCAGCCGTGCTGCTAATACGCGCGCCTTGTTTACCCGCGCCACCGCCCTTGGAACATTGATTCGTGAAGATCGTGAGATCGATGCGCTACGCCTGGATTCTATCGTCAGAGACGTGCAGCGCTTCATCGCCAAATGCGACCACCTTTATCTGACCATTGACCTGGATGTACTGCCTGCTGCCGAAGCCCCCGGCGTGAGTGCGCCCGCCGCCCGCGGTGTTTCGCTTGCTTTGATAGAGCCGCTGGTTGAAGCCGTGCGTGACAGCGGCAAGCTTCGCCTGGCGGACTTGGCAGAACTTAACCCCAGCCTGGATATCGACGGCCGCACCGCCAGAGCGGCGGCGCGTCTTGTGCACTTGCTGACCCTGGATAACTGACAGAGCGCTTCGTTAGCTGAATTAATAATGAACAGAAACACAAGGAATGACGCCATGCCAACCAACGATAAACGTCACGATGCTTCACGTAAAATCATTGCGCCGACCGGCACTGAACTCAGCTGTAAAAGCTGGCTGACCGAAGCGCCGCTTCGCATGTTGATGAATAATCTCCATCCGGATGTGGCCGAGAGCCCGGAAGATTTAGTGGTATATGGCGGTATCGGCCGTGCTGCTCGTGACTGGGCGTGCTACGACAAAATCGTCGAAACGTTACAGCGCTTGGAAGATACCCAGACGCTGCTAGTGCAGTCTGGCAAACCCGTCGGCGTATTCGAAACCCATAAGGATGCGCCCCGGGTATTGATCGCCAACTCCAACCTGGTACCCGCCTGGGCTAACTGGGAGCACTTCAACGAGCTGGATCGCAAAGGCCTGATGATGTACGGCCAGATGACGGCGGGTTCATGGATCTACATTGGCTCCCAGGGCATTGTGCAGGGCACCTATGAAACCTTTGTGGAGGCGGGTCGTCAGCACTACGACGGTGAGCTCAAGGGGCGATGGATTCTGACCGCCGGGCTTGGTGGCATGGGCGGTGCTCAGCCGTTGGCGGCGACGTTGGCCGGTGCCTGTTCGCTGAATATTGAGTGTCGGCAGGCGAGCCTCGACTTCCGCTTACGGACTCGCTACCTGGATGAGCAGGCTGACAACCTGGATGACGCCCTGGCGCGTATTGAGCGCTATACCGCCGAAGGCAAGGCTATTTCTATCGGCCTGTGCGGTAACGCCGCTGATGTGCTGCCAGAACTGGTTAAGCGCGGCATCAAGCCGGATATGGTCACGGATCAGACCAGCGCCCACGACCCGTTACATGGCTACCTGCCTTCTGGCTGGACATGGGAAGAGTACGTGGCGCGCGGCAAATCGGAGCCTGAAACCACCGTGAAGGTGGCCAAGCAATCGATGGCGGTGCATGTGCAAGCGATGCTCGACTTCCAGAAGATGGGCGTGCCCACGTTTGATTACGGGAATAACATTCGGCAGATGGCAATGGAGGAGGGGGTTGCCAACGCCTTTGATTTTCCAGGCTTTGTGCCCGCCTATATTCGTCCGCTCTTTTGCCAGGGCATCGGCCCCTTCCGCTGGGTGGCGCTCTCTGGGGATCCAGAGGACATTTATAAGACCGACCAGAAGGTCAAAGAGCTCATCCCCGATGACCCGCACCTGCATAACTGGCTCGACATGGCGCGCGAGCGCATTAGCTTCCAGGGGCTGCCGGCACGTATTTGCTGGGTGGGGCTTAAAGACCGTGCCCGCTTGGGGCAAGCCTTCAACGAAATGGTCAAGAGTGGCGAGCTAAAAGCGCCGATCGTTATTGGTCGGGATCACCTCGATTCGGGATCCGTTGCCAGCCCCAACCGGGAAACCGAGGCGATGATGGATGGTTCTGACGCCGTTTCCGACTGGCCACTGCTCAACGCGCTGTTAAATACCGCAGGCGGCGCCACATGGGTGTCATTACATCATGGCGGCGGGGTAGGCATGGGTTATTCCCAGCATTCTGGCGTGGTGATCGTATGTGACGGCAGCGATGATGCCCACGCCCGCTTAGGCCGTGTGCTTCGCAACGACCCGGGTACCGGCGTGATGCGCCATGGCGATGCTGGCTATGACATTGCCAAACAGTGCGCCCATGAAAACGGTCTTGATTTGCCGATGCTCAATCAATAAAGCCCGCACAAATACAACAGTTGAGAAGGTGGGATGACCACCTTCCTGTCTTTAAAGGCGAACAAATGAAACATCTCGAAATTCAGCCCGGCAAAATGACCCTTGCCCAAGCCCGCCAGATCCACGAAGCGCATGTGCCTGTCACGTTACCGGAAAGCGCCAATGCGGATATCCAGCGAAGCGTCGATTGCGTGAATCGGGTCGTCAGTGAAAACCGTACAGTTTATGGCATAAATACTGGTTTCGGCTTATTGGCCCAGACCCGCATTGCCAACGAAGACCTTGAGTCGCTACAGAGCTCCCTGGTGCTTTCTCACGCCACTGGCGTGGGAAGGGCGATAGACGACGCCCTGGTGCGTTTGATTATGGTGCTCAAAGTCAACAGTTTGGCGAGGGGCTTCTCCGGCATCCGCCGTGAGGTATTGGATGCCCTGGTGGCACTAATCAATGCCGAGGTTTACCCGCATATTCCTCTCAAAGGATCGGTGGGAGCATCCGGTGATTTGGCACCCCTGGCGCATATGAGTGTCGTGCTGCTAGGTGAGGGCAAAGCCCGCTACAAAGGTGAGTGGGTTTCCGCCGAAAAGGCACTGGAAATCGCGGGCCTGGCGCCAATCACACTGGCACCCAAAGAAGGCCTGGCGCTGCTTAATGGCACGCAGGTATCGACCGCTTATGCCCTGCGGGGGCTATTCGACGCCGAAGACCTGTTTGCAGCGGCGACGGTGTGTGGTTCGCTAACCGTAGAAGCCACCTTGGGATCGCGTTCGCCCTTCGATGCCCGGATTCATGAAGTGCGTGGCCAGCGCGGCCAGATTGATGCGGCCGCTGCTTACCGCCATCTACTCGGTGAAAAGAGTGCCGTAGGTGACTCCCATGCCAACTGCGATAAAGTCCAGGATCCCTACTCGTTGCGCTGCCAGCCACAGGTGATGGGCGCTGTATTAACCCAGATCCGTCAGACAGCCGAGGTACTAGCGGCGGAAATCAACGCCGTTTCTGATAACCCGCTGGTATTTGCCGAGCAGGATGACATTATTTCCGGCGGTAATTTTCATGCTGAACCGGTGGCCATGGCCGCTGACAACCTGGCGTTAGCTATCGCCGAGATCGGTTCTCTGGCCGAGCGTCGTGTCTCTTTGATGATGGACAAGCACATGTCGCAGCTACCGCCATTCCTGGTTGAGAACGGCGGGGTCAATTCCGGGTTTATGATCGCCCAGGTTACCGCCGCGGCGCTTGCGAGTGAAAATAAAGCCTTGGCGCACCCGCATAGTGTCGACAGCCTGCCTACCTCGGCTAATCAGGAAGACCATGTCTCAATGGCGCCTGCTGCCGGTAAGCGGTTGTGGGAAATGGCGGAGAATGTGTGCGGCATTTTAGCCATCGAATGGCTGGGAGCGTGCCAAGGGTTGGACATGCGCCAGGGCTTGACCACTACCCAGCCGCTAGAGCAAGCCAGACAACTACTACGTGCGCGGGTCAGCCACTACAAGCAGGATCGCTTCTTCGCGCCCGATATCGAAGCCGCTAGCGAACTAATACGTGAGCGCACCTTAAGCCCGCTGGCGCATCCGCATACGTTGCCAAGCCAGTTTTAAGGCATTGCATGCTTCCCTATGGCGCTAGGCCATAGGGAGCGCATTATTACAATCTAACAACAAAGTAGGTTTTTCATGAATGCTATCGTTCTGGCTATCCTAGTGATGGTCGGCTTGAGTCTTGCGCGCGTTTCAGTTGTGTTTGCCCTTATCGTCGCCACCCTGGTAGGTGGGTTATATGCGGGCATGCCTATTGGAGAGATCCTTGACGCCTTTAACGAGGGGCTGGGTAATGGCGCCACCATCGCGCTCTCTTATGCGGTGTTAGGGGCCTTTGCCGTCGCTTTATCCCGTTCTGGTATCACCGAGCTGCTGGCCAGCCGGGCCATAAGGCGCTTTCAGCTAGATGAGTCTGGCGGTAGCCGCCGCACGGTTACCTATACACTGCTGGCGGCGCTGTTAGCTGCAGCGGTCAGCTCGCAGAACCTGATTCCTGTCCATATTGCTTTTATTCCAGTGCTGGTGCCGCCGCTGCTAAAGCTGATGAATCATCTGAAGCTTGACCGGCGACTGGTGGCTTGTGTGATTACCTTCGGTATCACGGCGCCGTATATGTTATTGCCCGTGGGGTTTGGGGCGATATTTCTGAATGACATACTGCTTGCGAACCTCAACGAAAGCGGCGCGGCGCTGGGATTGGAAGTGACCCGGCAAATGGTGCCACTGGCGATGGCAATACCCATTGGGGGAATGGCATTAGGGTTAGCGGTGGCGGTGTTTTGGAGTTATCGCAAGGGGCGTGACTACCAAGACCGTGAGCTGGCCCATGGTGATAAATCGCCCCAGGAGGCTGCGCTTTCTCTTGCCGGGTGGCAGAAGGCCATGTTGGTTATTTCCCTGGTAGGTACGGTCACCGTGCAACTGATGACGGGCTCTATGGTACTTGGCGGTATCTTTGGGTTTGCCTTGCTTTCCATGAGCGGCGTTTTCCGCTGGCATGAGCAGGACGGTATCTTTACCGAGGGGATGCGCATGATGGCCCTGGTCGGCTTTATCATGATTTCAGCGGCAGGTTTTGCCAGTGTGATGCAGGCCAGTGGCGAGGTGGAAGGGCTAGTGACAAGTTCTGCCGAGCTAATCGGTGATAATAAAGGGCTGGCCGCATTGATTATGCTGCTGGTCGGTCTCTTTATCACCATGGGCATTGGCTCTTCGTTTTCGACCATTCCCATTATTGCCTCGCTCTATGTGCCTTTGGCACTGAGCTTTGGTTTTTCACCTATGGCGACAGTGGCGTTGGTAGGCACGGCCGCCGCCCTGGGCGACGCTGGCTCACCCGCTTCAGACTCCACCCTAGGCCCCACCGCAGGCCTCAACGCCGATGGGCAGCATGACCATATCTGGGATAGCGTGGTGCCTACCTTCCTGCACTACAACATTCCGCTGATTGTGTTCGGCTGGGTCGCTGCCATGGTGCTTTAACTCAGCTGAAGGGGGCTGCCCGCAATATAATCAATAGGATCGTCATCTTAACAGTGAACGAACTGGCGTATATTCAATGCCCCGCCAAAGTGCGGGGCTTTTTTCATCTTAATTTAATTTTCGGCTTCCCTACAGTTCCCCTAAGTTTGTACACATCAGGTATCCTCTCCTCTTGCCCGCCACGCAGCTGACTATTGCCAAGGAAGCACCCCATGTTTTTGCCTAAACGCATTGCTCTCACGTCGCTCATCGTTATGTTGGCGCTGTTGCCGCCCACGCTGTTGGCTCAAGATGCTCATATTGGCAGCGTGCGTACCGAGTTCAAACTGCTTGGCCCGAACAGCACCATTGAAGTAGAGCGCTTCGATGACCCGAAGGTTCAAGGCGTCTCCTGTTATCTCTCCTACTCACAGATTGGGCGGTATTTCTGGTGCGGTGGGGCTGGCTGAGGAGGCCAGTGAGGCGAGCGTGGCCTGTAGGCAGACAGGTGAGGTTGTCTTCGACCCTGCTGAAGTCGAGGAGCAAGAGGTGATTTTTAGTCAACGCCGCTCGGCGCTTTTCAAAAATATGCGCGTCGTTCGTATGCATGACGCCGAAACCCAGACCTTTGTGTATTTGACCTACAGCACCAAGCTGGTTGATGGCTCGCCTAAAAATGCGATTACGGCCGTCAACTATGCTGACATAAGGGAGGATGACTAGGAGAGGGTGGCTAAGGCAGGGTGAATTATAGGGGGAGTGACCTGCCATCGACTCAAGGGCGTTTAGCGAGGATTCCCGAGCGTTTGTGTCCAGTACGTTGAATAGCGCGACTCCGAATCCTTGGCTTTCGCCATACCCATTTCGGTAAAGGCGTCATTCATGATGTTGCGACAGTGGTTGGGGCTTTCTAGCCAGCCTTCCACCACGGCTGAAACAGAGGTGTGGCCTGCGGCGATATTCTCACCCACGGCTTGCCACACGTAATCCTGATGACTAACGCGTTGCTCAATTCCTGCGCCATCGGGACCGGCATGGCTAAAGTAGTCGTTTTTGGCCATATCCTGAGAGTGTGATTCGGCAGCCGCTTCAAGCTTGCAGCTCCAAACTAACGACTGTACGGCCTCAAAGCGTTGGTCGCCACAGTGCCGTGCTTGGCTACGCGCCTCATTGACCTGTGACAGCATTGCCTGTTGCTGATCGTTAAGTTCACATTCGCCTTGGCGAGTAGCCTTATCACTTTCTGACACACCATTGGCCCAAGCGCTTGCCGTCCCCATCAGCATGATGAGCATTAAGTTGGCAAGCGCCCAGGCGAGAGGGCGCTTTGGAGTAAGGCTATCCGCCAAACTTCTCATTTTCGCCCATATTCGGGGTCGTGTCTTTTTTGATATTGGCTTTGGCAATTTCGTAGAGTTGGAATGCTTTGCTCTCTTTGGCTTTCCAGTGCTCACCCATTTGCACCTTAACTTCCAACAAGGCCACGTCCGGATCATCTTTACCTTCGGGGAACCAAGCCGCGATGAACGGGTTCCAGTATTTGTCGATCAGTTCACGGTTATCGGATAGGTTGGCCTTACCCGATAGCGAGACGTATACGCCGTCTTCTTGATCAGAGAAGCTGATACAAACGTCGTGATCATCCTCGGTTTCAAACACTTTCTCGGCACTACGGCGAGTGAAGAACCACAGTGTGCCGTCATACTCATCTTGAACTAAGTGCATTGGCCGGGCGCGAGGCACGTCATTGTCCAGCGTGACGAGCATGCCCACCTTGATATCTTTGATCATCTTCCAGATCTTTTGCTTATGTTCAGGGCTGGACATAGCTTCACTCTCCTTATGAATAGGTTATTAAAATAGCCATCGACAATGCTTATACAGCAAAGACGACTACCTACAGCCTAGCTACCATTTTCGACATCAGCAAATGCTATATTTTTATAGGCGCTATCGTTAATGACTAGGTTCTAGCGCTTGCTGGTGTTTGTTTTAATGTTGGGTGGCGTATCGGAAAGCTGTTTTTCTTTGGTGCGCCATTTAATTTTCACCTCTATTTCCTGCTTGTCGCCTTCATCGCTAGCGGGTAGGGGGCATCCACCGCGACGGCAAGTTCAACTTTCTCCAATAACGTGCTTCTATAGCCTTTGCGATTGATCAGGCGTTGAGCTGTCGTTTCAGTTGGCTGAGTCACATAAACTTCAACTAATGCGAAGTGATTTTCAACTTCGAATCGTAGAAAATAAAAGTGCTCCAAAATGGATGCGTTGATAAATTGCCTCACCGTCAAAAAGGGCGATGAAGTGGTCACTGCACGGATGGCTCTTGAGTAATAAGTACTTGAGCATAAGTAACAGCGCCCTCTTTGCGTTACATTTTTCTTACAGTTCAAAGAGTTGCATGAATAAAAAGCGTTTTAATGACCGCTGTATTAGTATGCCTCGCGAGCTTGCCAAGGGCAACAATCTACGCCTGGCCAGATACCGCAAAGCCCCCGAGCTAGGGCCAAAAATACTCTTCTTCAGTGGCGGTACGGCGCTGAGACGTTTTGCTGAGGTATTAACGAACTATACCCATAATTCAATTCATCTTGTCACGCCTTTTGATTCCGGTGGTAGTTCGGCAGAGTTGCGGCGCGCCTTTTCGATGCCTGCCGTTGGCGACCTCAGAGCACGCTTGCTGGCACTGGCTGATGATTCGGTCACCGGGCACCCTGAAGTGGCGGCGCTTTTTTCCCATCGGTTAGTGGCTCAGGGGCGCAAAAAAGGCGAAGAAACGGCAATGCTGACGCAGCGCCTGAAGGCGCTGGTGAGCGCGAAGCACCCGTTACTCAAGGCGATTGCTGAGCCCATGAGGTCACTGATTCAGAGTTATATCGCGGTCTTTTATCAACACATGCCGAAGGATTTTAACCTCAATGGTGCCAGTGTCGGGAACCTCATCTTAACGGGCGGCTATCTTATTCATGATCGCTCTTTGGACCCGATCGCCTTTTTATTTGGGCAACTGATCAAAACACGCGGCACCGTCCGGACAACAACGGACGCAGACCTTCAGCTGGCGGTATTGCTGGAGAACGGCCGGACAATTAATGGCCAGCACCGTTTTACCGGCAAAGAGACGGCCGAAATCGATTCGCCTATCAAAGCGATAAAGTTATCCGGTGAGGCGGACGATATCGATACGCTGGATGCCTCCAAGGTCTGCAAAGAGACCCGCACGCTCATCAATTCGGCAGAACTGGTGGTGTTCCCGCCGGGCAGTTTTTATAGCAGCATTATCGCCAACCTGCTGCCCAAGGGCGTTGATCAGGCATTGGCTAAAAACCCGTCACCCAAGGTGTATGTGCCAAGTTTGGGCACTGATCTTGAAACCCTCGGCATGACCTTGGTGGATCAGGTTCGCGTGCTCAATGAGCACCTTTCAAGCTCTCTGCAAACGCGATCTTCAATCGATTTTCTGCTGTTTGATTCGCAACTGCTTTCTGTTTCGGCTCAACAGATCGAGACGATAAGAAATGAAATGTGTATTCAAGTGATCGATGTCGATCTTGCGCCGGTAAGCGCTGACAGCCATCGTTATGACGATGTTAAGTTGGCTGAAGCGCTGCTTGGGCTTACCTGATACTTACATACTTTAAATGACAGTAGGCAGTGCCATGCGTATTAGTTATCAGGGGCCCTTGCCTGAAATGGTCGGGTTTTTATTATTACCGCAGTTTTCCATGATGGCGTTTTTTGCCGCCGTCGAGCCGCTGCGTATCGCTAACCGCATTGCCAACCGCCCGCTCTTTGACTGGACCTTGATCAGTGCTGACGGCGGGCCGGTCACTGCATCTAACGGCATGACGCTGATGGCCGATCAAGCTACCCGCGAGGTGCATCATTTGCCGTCTTTGGCGGTATGCAGCGGCTTTACTCCCGAGGCGCATCTCACCCGGCCATTAATGGCGTGGCTTCACCAGTTGGACCAGGCGGGCTGCTGCTTGGGCGGGATTGATACCGGGGCTTTTTTGCTCGCCGCCACCGGGTTGTTAAAGCATGAGCGGGTGGCTCTGCATTGGGAGAGCCTGCCCGCCTTCCGTGAGCGCTTTCCGGGGATTGATACCACTGATGAGCTTTACGAGTTGGGCGAGCGGCGCTTTTCCTGCGCGGGTGGTGCAGCGGCGATGGATATGACGCTGGAAGTCATTGCCCGGCGGCATGGCGCAAAATTGGCCATTGAGGTTTCCGAGCAACTTATTCACGACCGTATTCGCACTCGTAGCGACCAGCAGCGCATGGCGCTGGTAAAGCGGTTGGGTACCCATAACCGGCGTGTGGTGGAGGCGGTGGCACTGATGGAACAATACCTTGAAGAGCCGCTCATGCTAGAAGAGGTGGCAAGCCGTGTGGAGGTATCGGTTCGGCAGTTGCAGCGTTTATTTGAACAGGAACTGAAGGCCACACCGCGCCAGTGGTATTTGCAGTTGCGAACGAAGCGCGCCCGGCGGCTGTTGGCTGAGACCGATTTAACCGTATTGGCAGTCGGGTTGGCCTGCGGGTTTAGTTCCTCGTCCAGCTTTGCGCGTGCATTCCGCGCCCATTATGGGCTCTCGCCGCGGCAGGTACGCTTAAGCGGCGGAAAAGAGGCATAGAGTGAGTTTTGAGTCGTTAAACGTTGAGTAAGCGTCGCCTGGTGGCTATTCGTCGCTAGGCAGCCGCGCATACTGGCTGTACCCAATTAACAAGAGGTGTTGGCCAGATGTCTACTACTACCAAGTCGTTGTCGTTAAAAGCCGGTTTCTTACTCTCTGCGTTTGCTGCCACGCCCGCTATGGCGGAGCTGGATGAACTGCGCTTTGGGGTGCCGCCGTGGCCCGGGGTAACGGTGAAATCAGAAGTGGCGGCCCAGTTACTTGAGGTGATGGGTTATGAGACGCGCCAGCAAGCTTTGGCCGTTAGCGTTATCCTGGAAGGCCTGTCGAGTAACGACCTGGAAATCTATTTAGGCGGCTGGTACCCGGTACAGACGGATATGGTCGAGCCGCTAGTGGCCGACGGAAAAGTCGAGAAAGTGGTTTCCAATATCAGCGGTGCCAATTCTGGGTTAGTGGTCCCCCAGTATGTTTACGATGCCGGTGTGACCACGGTCGCTGAGTTAGCGGAGCATCGTGATCGTTTCGATGGGGAAATTCAGGGGATCGAGGCGGGCACCGGGATTAATGAGGCGATTCTCAACGCTATCGATAATGACTTGGCGGGCCTGGGAGATTGGGAGCTGCGCGAAAGCTCGACCTCGGCCATGCTGGCTCAGGCCGAGCAAAAAATGGCTGACGAAGAGTGGGTAACGTTTGTCGGCTGGGAGCCGCATTGGATGAACGTGAGCTTCGATTTGGCCTATTTAGCCGATAGCGATGGGGCGGGCGTGGCATCAATTGAAAGCACTGTATGGACCATTACGCCGGCAAGCCTAGCTGACGAGGCACCCCAGGTTCATCGCTTCTTGTCGCAATACGTGATCGATATTGAAGATCAGAACGAATGGGTGCACGAGTACAGCTACGAAGAGCGCCCCGTGGATGAAGTGGCGCACGAGTGGATTGGCAACAACCTAGATACCGTCGCCGAATGGCTGGACGGCGTTGAAACTCGCGATGGCGAGTCCGCCATTGAGCAGGTGCGGGCTCAGTTTGATTCTTAATCGCTCGACTCTTAATAGTATGACGCTTAGAAGCTGATCCGCTCTTAACGAATGCTTAGCCGCTGAACAGCGCCTTATTAATTAAGGCGCTGTTTTAGCATGCGGCAAAAGTTCTGCCATGCGGCGCCCATGTCGGGTAGTTGCGACTGAGCGTGGAGGGCGCCGTGTACCATCTGTGGCGCGCAGTGATAGCCCACCGAGGCGCCTGCCTCGCGCCAGATAGCCAACGCGGTTTCGTTTGGCCGCGTTAAAGGATCCCGCTCTACGGTGAGCATTTCGATGCGCGTTGAAGGAGGGCGGAGATCCCGCTGGGCGGCAATAATCTCCGGGCACTGCTGCCGTATGCTCAGCACATCATGGCGCGAGAGTAGCGGCGCATCCTCCCCCAGGCATGCTGATGAAAGCTCGCCTACCGTTGGGTAGATTAAACCCAATGGTGGCGCCTCTTTAAGCTGATGGGCAATGTCGATGACAAGTCTCCCGCCAGCGCTGTCTCCCACCAGTGCGCTCGGCTGAATGACATCTGCCACCGTGCGGCAGTCTGCCAGCATGGTGGGGTAATTGACCTCGGGTGCCAGTCGATAGTTGACGCTTACCACCTCATGCTCAAGCGCTTGGGCAAGGCTGGCAGCGGTGCCGTGATGGCTATCTGCCGAGCCGATGGTAAAACCACCCCCATGGATGAACAGCACGCTGCCAAACATGCGCTGCTGAGGAATGAAACGCCGCACGCTGATGCCCTGTATAACGCTATCTTCGATCCGCATACCGGTCGGGTCAGGCGGAGCGGAGGTTCGGCAAAGCTTGTCGTAGGCGCGCCGCCCCTGAGCCAGCGGCAGCGTTTCCAGTACGGCGAGCCCAGCGCTAAAGCGTTGAATGAAAGCGTCAATATGCATGGTTCAGCGCCGTATGCCGATAGTGCGGCCGACAAGCTCCGGCCAGGCATCCTTATTTGCCTGGGGGAGCTCTGCTACGTGGCTGGCTACCAGCAGCGGAAATGGGCTTGGCCGACCTGAGGCTTGCTTCATACCCATCAGCATCTGCTCGCTAGTGGCCAGCAGATTACTTTCATCGTCAAACATGGCGAAAAACACGTGCAGTCGTTTCGCATCGCTATCAAGCAGTGTCATGTCCACGTTCAGCAGTTGCCCCTGATGCGCCTCTCGCCGATAGCAAAGATGGGTTTCCAGTGTATAGACCGTGTAACCGTAGTGCTCGCGGCCTGCTTCATCCAGCCCTATCTGATCAATGAGCGCTTCACAGGCCTGCGAAAACACGCGGGCGTACTCCGCGTCGTTCATGTGCCCGTTGTAGTCAACCCACTCGGGAGCCACGTGGGTTTCATGGATGATCATTAGATGCGCCCCTTTAAGCCTTCGGCTTCTGGCCAGTATTTATGGACCACCTCAAGCAGTTCCACCAGGAAGTCATCGCGGCGCCGATCAAGGGCCGCAACTGAGCGGCCTGCGGCCTGGTGTTCACAGCCCTCTACCACTTTGTCGATCAGTTCGTCGGTAAGTTCAGGGGCTTCCAGCTTGGTCCAGGGCAGTTTCAGTGCTGGCCCGAACTGCTCCAGCATATGGCGCATGCCTGGCTCGCCACCGGCTAAGTGGAAGGTTAAGAACGTGCCCATCAACGGCCAGCGGAGTCCACAGCCGTAAACCACGGCGGCGTCGATCTCTTCAGTGGTGGCCACGCCATCGTTGACCAGATGCAACGCTTCCCGCCACAGCGCTTCCATCAAACGGTCGGCGATATGGCCCTCAATTTCCCGGCGAACTACCAGCGGGCGCATGGCGAGCGACTGATAGAGTTCCTGGACGCTGGCAATCTGTGCGGGCTGAGTAGCTTCGCCGCCAACAAGCTCCACCAGCGGTAGTAAATAGACTGGGTTGAAGGGGTGGGCAACGATCACCCGACTTGGCGCTTTTTGGCACTGCTGCTGCAGATCAGTGGGCTTAAAGCCAGAGGTGGACGAACCAATGATGACGTCTGGTGCGGCAGCGGCGTCAATTGCGGCTAGGATCTCTTGTTTTAGCTCAAGGCGCTCAGGGACGTTTTCCTGAATCAGATCAGCGCCGTTCACGGCTTCTTCAATCGTTGCTACAAACGTTAGCCGTTCAGGGCTAGCGTTGGGCGCCAGGCCGAGCTGGGTTAACGAAAGCCAGGCGTTGTCGATAAACGACTGGGTGCGCGCTGGGGCGTTGGGGTCTGGGTCAAAGGCTACAACGCTCCAACCCTGGGCGAGGGCGCGGGCAATCCAACCATTGCCGATTACGCCGGTACCAATAACGGCTAAGCGGCTCATGCGTCACCTCCTGCCGGATCGCGTAGGTGAAGATGAGCGCGGGTTTCTGCAGGCGTCATTACTCGGGCGCCGAGATTTTCGATAATGGTTGAGGCTTTCTCGACCAACTGGCCGTTGTTCGCCAACACGCCTTTCTCTAAAAACAGGTTGTCTTCCAGCCCGACCCGAGCGTGTCCGCCGAGTAGCACCGCTTGGGCGACCATGGGCATTTGGTGGCGGCCAATGCCGAAAGCGGCCCAGTTAGCGTTGGCAGGTAATTTGTTACGCATGGCCAGCATGGTTTCGGTGTCCGCTTCGGCGCCCCAGGGGATGCCCAGGCAGAGCTGATAGAGCGGGTCGCCATCGATCAAGCCCTCTTTCTGAAGCTGGCGGGCAAACCAGACGTGGCCCAGATCAAAGCACTCCAGCTCCGGCTTAACGCCGGCGGCTTGGACAAGGCGGGCGTGTTCGCGCAGCCATTCGGCGGGGTTCACATACACCATATCGCCAAAATTGAGGCTGCCGCAGTCCAGCGTGCACAACTCGGGGAGTAGCTCGCCGACCGGGGCGTGACGCTCGGCAGGTGTTTGGATATCGGTGCCTGGGCCGCCACGGGTGGGGTCGGTAGCATCAGGTATCCAGTCGCCGCCGCCGCCAGCAGTGATGTTCATGACGATATCCACATCCGCTTCCCGGACGCGCTCCATCACCTCGCGGAACTGTTCCGTAGAATGGCTAATGCCGCCGGTCTCCGGGTCGCGAACGTGAATATGGGCGATGCTCGCCCCCGCGCGAGCCGCTTCAATACAGGCAGCAGCAATGGCCTTGGGCGTCACGGGAACATTGGGATTTTTGGTGGTGGTATCACCTGCGCCGGTAACAGCACAGGTGAGAATGACATTGCGATTCATGGCGCGCTCTCTAATCAGCCGTTTATTCGCTGACTAGTGTGTCGCGCTGAGCAGACAATAGTTGTCGAAAAGCGACATTTGGTATACGTAATAAGTTGTTTTTGATATTGGCTACTCAATACCCGGTCATTTCCAGGTAGCCTTCGCCAAGTGGTTCGCCGCTGGCGCGGTCGTTGACCACCACTTCGCCCTCCCAGTAGGGCACGCTGGTGGTCATCCAGCGGTTGGCGTGGGGCGCCTTGATGTTGATATCGATCTCTACTGACGGTATTTCCAGCCGCCAGCGTGTGGGCACATTGCGACCGGCGACAGCCGATGTTGCCAGCGGCGTCAGCGTAATGTCGTCTGACGCTAAGGGCGTAGCGTCGCCTTGGGGAGTCATCCAGGTGCCCGAACGATAGTCGGCACTTTGAGCTGAGTCACCACCTCCGCGTAGCTGAAACGCCATCAGCTTGTAGCCGTTATCAAGGTGAATCGAGAACCAGTCCCAGCCGGATTGACGGGCATCGAGCAGCTGGCTGCTCCATTCGCGATCCAACCAGCCGCGCCCGCTAACGGTTTTTGTCTCGCCGCTAATGGTGACTTCGCCGTTTATCTGCCAGAAGGGCTGACTGTAATACATAGAACCCTGGCCATTGGCGGCTTTTTGGCTGAACCCCCGTTTGCCATGCAATACCAGCGGCCCCTCGGCGGTCAGTTCCAACGTATAGCCAAAGCGCGATGCGCCTTCGCCGCTGTAAGCGGTGAGCGTTAGCGGCGAGAAAGCCCCCTCATCGGCTTCTTCATTGGCTTTAAGCTGCCAGTCGTCTAACCAAGCGTGGAAAGGCGCGGCGACGACACCGGCTTGGGCATCGTGCGGTTGAGACAAGGGCGCTTGAGAGTGGCTGCGCCCAAAACGCTCGGCGACGTTGTGTTGCTCGCCTTGAGAAATGGCCATGTGCGCCATCCAGAGCTGATCGGCTGCCCAGGGCGTGGGCTCGGGGCGTTCGTTGGGTGGCATCAGCGCCTGGCGAAACAGCGTCCATTGCAACCCCAGCGGTTTGCCGGACATGTCTTCCAGATTAGCAGTGAGATACCACCATTCGATGCGGTAATCCGGGTGGGCGGCGTGCGCTTGTGGAAAGTCTTCTGGAAACGTTAGCGCCTGACTGGGGTCTGCGTGTTGAAAACCGTCGGCGTCCTGGCCCAAGCCCGCAAAGCCTGCGGTTTGCTCTGCACGCTCATCGCTGCCACAGCCGCTGAGGGTCGCGAGTGCCAGGAGCAGTGACATAATGACTAGCTTCATCAACCGCGCTGTCATTGGTGTGTCTCCTCGGCCAGTAGGGCACGCGGCGAGGCGCGCCAGAAACGCAGCGCTGGGAGTGCCGCCGCCAGCAGTGCCACGGCGACTGCGGTGGCGAGGGTCATCGCCATTTCACCAGGGAATAAATGCAGTGGCAGCCGCCAGCCGAAAGCGGCGACGTTAATGACCGCGACCAAGCCCCAGGTAATCGCGATGCCGAGCGGGATGGCCAGCAACCCGGTTGCCAGTGCCGCGCCCCCTAACTGTGCCAGGTTCAACCGGGCCAGCTGTGCCCGGGGCACGCCCAGCGCCCAAAGCGGCGCGAGCTGTTGGCGACGACTGCGCGCTTGGGCCAACAGGGAGGCTAGCAGTGCTAGAGACGCTACGGCTAAGGTGAGCACATTGAGGGCTCGGGTGATGGTAAAGGTGCGCTCAAAAATCTCGGTGGCGATACGCTTAATCTCTCGCTGGTCGCTAATGGCGTCGCTGCTTAACCCAAAGCGGGCGGTAAGAGCGTTACGCAAAGCCTCCACATTGGCGTTTTCATGCAATACCAGCCCCATTGAGCTTGGCGGCGCCTCAAACCGGGCGGCCAGCTGCTGCGATGTCATTAACACCTGGCCGCTGGGGTTGCCGTAGTCAGGATAAACGGCGGCGATGGTCAATGTCTCATTGCCGTTCGGGGCGCGAAGGGTGAGGCGGTCGCCGGGGGCGAGGTTCTCCGCCGTGGCGAGCTGCTCGTTTACAAAAACCGCGCCGTTGTCAAACGCCGCCCACGCGGCTGGCCGGTCGCCTAAGGTGTCCAGTAGCGGCCAGTGGGGGGTTAGCGATTCACCGGGGGTAATGCCGTAAAGGTCAATGGCAAGACTGAGTGATCGGTTTTCGTCGGATGAGTCGATTTCGAGTAGCGTCGTTTCGCTGCGACGGGTGAGCAGCCGTTCGGACACCTCAGGGCGATCAGCCAGCCACGTATCAATCTCATCGTATTGATCTGCTGGGGCATTTACGTAAAGCGGGGCGACCAGGCGCTGGTCAAGCCAGTCTAAAAAAGTCACGCGAAAACCACCCACCATGCTGCCTACGCCAAGGTTTGTCGCCAGCGCTACCAGTAGTGCCATCATGGCTAGCGAGAGCCGCGGCAGTTGCAGCTGCATATCCGCCAGCGCCCACTGTGTCAGCGGGTGTCGCCGGGCAAGGTGCGTCAGCCCCTTGAGCGTAAGGGCCATTAAAGGGGGCAGCCACAGGGCGCTTGCCAGTAGCAGCGCGGCCACTACGCCGAAGCCTGCTATTAGGCCGTCGCCGGTGGGCTGTTGGGCTAACCAAAGGGTGAGACCAAGCCCTGCCGCCGCGGCTAGACCGCCAGCGATACTCATCAGCGTTAATTGACGCCGAAAGCCGCTGCGCCACGCCTGCATTTGTCCCAAACCCAGCACGCTTAAGTGGGCAGCGCGCCACAGCACGCCGCTGCCCGCCAGTAGTAGCCCGCCAAGGCTCACCGCTAGGCCGCCCATCCAGTATTGCCAGGGTAGGCTAAGCGTTTGGCCGACATCGGCACCATAAAGCGAGCCCAGCGTGGCGGCGACATCGGGAAGCAGCCAGCGCGCTAGCCATACCCCGCTGGTAATGCCGGTTAAGCCACCGATGACACCTAGCAGGAGTAACTCCAGGCTAAGGGCGGCCACCAGCGTGCGGCCTGAAACGCCCAGCACGCGTAAGGTGCGCAGCATCCCCAGGCGTTGCTCCAAGGCGAGTCCCAGCGCGGCTTGAACAATAAACAGACCCACCACCAAGGCGAGCAGGCCTAAGGCTGTCAAGTTTAAGTGAAAGCTTTCGGTTAACTGACCGGGTGAGGCAAGACTGCTCGCTCGGGTAAGCGTGTAATCGGGCGGCGCTGTGGTGAGTGCGCCTGGGGCGGCCACTAAACGCGTAATGGTCTCGTCGCTGGCGAGTATTCGCGCAGCGGCGGCGATATCCATCATTAGCGTACTGGGCGGAAGCGCTGGGGAGAGAGTCAACGGCGGTAGCTCGCCTCCCTCCGCCAGTGTCGGCCTGGCTCCTGAGGCACTGTCGCGTTCTAACCCGAAGGCTGTCAGGGCGTCAGGGGCCACACGGGTTTGCCAAGGTGGTGTGATAAAGGCGGTTAATGAGGCTGATGAGCCCGCTTGACCTAGCGCGTTTTCGTTGGGAAGCGTCAGCGGGTCGATGCCGATTAGCGTGAGCCGAGTGCCGTCTTGTGTCACGACTTCACCCTCTAGCATGGGCGAAACCGGCAGGCCCGCTTGGCGTAGGGCATAGTATTCGTCGCGCGATAAAGGGGCGCCATCGCGGCGCTCAAGCTGATCTAACTCAGTTGCGAAGAGTGCATCGGCGCGGGCGTAGCTGTCACGGGCGGTGGCGTTGATTGCTTGGATGCCGCTCCATAACGCACTGGCCACCCACAGACCGAGCAGCAGCATCACCAACTGACCAGGATGACGACGATAGTGGCTCAGCAGCGTGGCGATGACGGTGGTCATGGGGTTGTGTCTAATAGGCTGCCGTGACGCAGGCGCAGGCAGCGATCCAGCGGGGCTGCTACTTGAGGGCTGTGGGTCACAACCAACAGGGCGCACTGGGTTTCGTGCACCAGGCTCAACAGTAGCTCAAGTACGTGGCTAGCGGTCGTTTCATCTAGATTCCCCGTTGGTTCATCCGCCAGCAGTAGGGCTGGGCGCGGTGCCAGGGCACGCCCAATCGCCAAACGTTGCTGCTGACCGCCTGATAGCTGTTCTGGATAACGCTTCTCTAGGCCATTCAGCCCAAGGCGTTCCATCAGGTGCGCTGTCCAGGCGGCATCATCACGACGGGCTAAGCGGGCCTGCAAGCGCAGGTTGTCGATGACCGTTAGGCTGGGGACTAAATGGAATTGCTGGAAGACCAGGCCCAGTTGCTCTCGGCGTATCTGGGCGCGGGCAGGTTCAGTTAATGAGGTTAAATTTTTGCTGGCAAGGGTGATAGAGCCTTGGTCGGGGAGATCTAAGCCTGCGGCTAAATGCAGTAGCGTGGATTTTCCGCTTCCCGACTCACCCATTAGCGCTAAGCTTTGGCCTGGCGCCAAGCGCAGAGTGACATCCTTGAGTACCCTAAGAGGCCCTTGTGGGGTTGCATAGGTTTTATGTACCTGATCAAATTCCAGCATAAGGGGCTCGAGTAAAACCTAGTCGTTTATCGGTATGTCCGCGGACTCACGTTCCCCGTACACGGCAATGCCACCTCGGCCTGAACGTTTAACGAAATACATGCTTTTATCGGCAGCGTCGATAAGCTCCTCTGCGCCGTTAAACCCGCCATCTTCTAAGCAGGCGATGCCAATGGATACCGACACATGGATCGGTATCTGTCCATCAACGGCCATGGGGGTTTTTTCTAACCGGTGGGCAATTCTTTCAGCGAACAAGTAGGCTGCCTTGGCGTTTTCATCCGGCAGAATGATGAGAAACTCTTCACCTCCCCAGCGTCCGGCTAAATCACCGTCACGAATCAATGTCTGCAGGATGTGACCAAACTTTTCGAGTACACGATCGCCCGTTTGATGCCCGTACTGGTCGTTTAGTTTTTTAAAGTAGTCAAGATCAATAAACACGACGGACAAGGTTCGAGACTGCTCCTGACAAAAAATAAAACGTTGGTGCAGTTGCTCTTCCAGCCAGGCCCGGTTGGCCAAGCCGGTTAATGCGTCTATTCGCGAGCGTTCTTCTAGTTCATCTTGACGTTTGCGCAGCAAGGAGAGTTCGGCTTGTTGCGTATCAAGGCGCGCATTGAGGAGTAGCGTTTGTTGAAACAGTAGCTGCTGGGCTTCAGCCAGCAGGGTTTCATTGTCCTGCACAGGAGGAGCGGCCATTTGCAGCATATCCGCCAGCGCAGGTAGTTGCTGATGGATTTTTTCTAGTAAATCACGCAGTGAAAGGGAAAGTGTGCCCTCATAGGTTTCTAACTCCCGGATCACCGAGACGAACGCCTGCGCTGGGTGGGGTGAAAGCCACGCATCGGCGATCGAGCCGGATAGCTGGATACATAGCATATCGGGAGCGGAAATATCGTATTCACCGTGGCTGTCGCAGATATGCTGAGCAAGCGACGTCGGTACTCCCCACTTTGCGGCAAGCCAGGCGCCGACCTGGGAGTGGTCGCAGCCAAAGAAGCGTTGTTCTGATTCTGCTAATTGGCGGTGGGTTAACAAGCCTTCATTGTATAAGCCCTCGGTTTCTTTTGGATAAGTGGCCCGAAGGGCCAACATACCAATGTCCTGAAGCAAGGCGGCGGTGAAGACTGGCCCCGCCATGCTTGGGCACAGGTGAATGGCCAGCTGACGGGCTGCTAAAGAGGCAATGATCGAGCGCATCCAGACCCGCTGAACGTGACCATCAACGGCTCTATTATGAAGCAGGCTAAAGCTCATGACTGCTGCCATGGTTGTCTCTAGCCCCAGGCGTGCGGTCGCTTCTTGGCAGGCGTGAACTTTGGTATGGCTACGTGAGAAAAAAGCGCTGTTGGCAAGCGTGATGATACGCAAGGTTAGCGCCGGGTCGCGCTCAATGGCATTGGCGTAGTCGTTCACTGAAGGTTGGTCAGAACGGGCTATTTTTAAAACATTGATAGCCACAGAAGGCAGCGTCGGTAGGTTTGGGCACTGGAGTAAATCTGCTGTTAAAAATGGCGGTAACTCGGTTGATAAGATCAGGTCTTTCGAGTTGTCCTTCACCTTGATGACCTGCATTTTGCTCTCTCCTAACTCATTAATGTAAGCCACAATATGGCTTACATTGCAGCCTTTAGCCGTTCCTGGGTACTTGTCATGCTTGCGTATTGGCCTGGTTCAGTCGTTTGTATTAAACCATCATAGCCCGGCTATCTGACGAATTGGTGTCATTGAGGGTTATTTTTAATGATTATTGAAGTGTGACGAAGACTTAGACCTTAGCTATTTCACCGTTAGCTTACAAAAAATTACCGTTGACTGTCTTAATTTTCCCAACCAACGCCAAAAAAATAGTCCAGCAATTACGCTATGCTAAGTGATTAACCAAAAGTAATCGAATATTCGTGACCGTAGCCCCTGCACACTTTGTTGACCGCTTCACAGAGCCTGTTAAAGGATCCATAGGCGGTTAGCGGCAGCCACCGGTACTTGATCTC
>NZ_JAWJUW020000029.1:0-29857 GCF_033052795.2 Halovibrio sp. HP20-59 | reverse complement strand
TTTCGCTGTGCTTAACTGGCTAGCCGTTGAACTGGCTTGCCGCAGCGAGGAAGGCGTATTCTACGCATTTCCTGGTGGTTGTCAACCGCTGATTTTAGCGAGCGAAGCGAACGATGAAACCTGCTCTAACTTCCTGACAAACCAAGGCTTTTACACCTTATGCACCGCTGGTAACGCTAGGCGTCCCCGGCAGCGGATGCGTACTATACGATCTCACTGGCGGGTTGGCAATAGGTTTGCTGAAAAATAACGAGAACTCCTTTTATAGACACATTTATAGCGCTATTTGTTAGCCCCCGCACGTAGCGTCTTTATGTGGTTTATCTCGTGGGTACTGCTCCTTATTGGTTCATGGTTTAAGCTTGAGCTAATCACCAAAGACTCTTAATATTGGTCTTACCAATTTAGAGAGGCTATTAGATATGAGCCATTCACTATGAGCTATCCACCGCTACGCCAGCCGCGCTTGGCCGACGTTATCACCGAGCGCTTGGAGGCAATGATGCTGGAAGGCAGCTTAAAACCCGGTCAGCGCCTCCCGCCCGAACGTGAATTAGCCGAACGCTTTGGCGTGTCGCGCCCCTCCTTGCGCGAAGCCATCCAGAAGCTAGCCGCCCGGGGGTTATTGACCAGCCGACAGGGCGGCGGCAACTTTGTTAACGACGACCTCAGCAACGGCTATACCGACCCGCTGCTGGAAATGCTCTCCCGGCATGACGAATTTCAGCTTGATCTACTCGAATTTCGCGATGCGATGGAAGGTATATCTGCCTATTATGCCGCCCTTCGCTCTACGCCTGCCGACAAAGCCATATTGCTGCAACGCTTTGAAGAACTTGACGGGGGCTTTGCCGGCGCGGATCCAGTTCAAGAAGCCAAGTTGGATGCGGCATTCCACCTAGCCATTGCCGAGGCGGCACACAATGTTTTGTTGCTGCATACCATTCGCGGTATTTTTCATTTGTTAGAAAAAAGCATTGTCACTAACTTGGCACACCTATTTGCGATACCCGGGTCGCGTAGCCAACTCATGCAACAGCATCGCGCTCTACTGGATGCCATTTTGGAAGGCCGTGCGGAAGATGCCCGAACTCGCGCCCACGAACACTTGGTATTCGTTGAAGAAGGGTTACTCGAAATGGCGCGCGCCGAAACACGCGCCCAGCGTGCCCTTCGCCGCGCCCAGGGCACTCGTACGACTCCCGTATGAGCAGCGCTGAACTAAACAACCAGGCGCCTCCCCCTTTGCCCCTGCGCTGGCGACGTCTATGGCTCTTGGTCATCCCAATAGGCTTGGTCGTCTGTGTATGGCAGGGCGCCCAACTGGCGCGTGAGCAAGCGCTTTCCAACTTGCAGGATGACGCCGAAAACGAGCTACGCCTATCTGCCGCCAACTTGAACGGCTATTTACTGCGCTACGATTACCTGCCGCAAATGCTGGCTACCCGCGAAGGTGTGCAGCGCTTTTTAGTTTCCCCTGATAGCCAAGACCCAATGCCGCTAAATATGCTGCTGGACCGTTTCCGCTTTACAGCAGGGGTGTCGGATGTCTACTTACTCAATCGCGAGGGCGACACCATTGCCGCCAGCAACTGGCATCGTACCAATACCTTTATTGGTCAGAACTATGCTTTTCGCTCTTACTACACCGATGCCATTGCCGGGGGGCAGGGGCGCTTTTTTGGCTTGGGCATCAAGTCTCTTGAGCGGGGCTACTACTTTTCATCGCCCGTGTGGCTAGACAACACCTCGCCCGATGCACAGCCAGACGGCGTGTTAGTGGTTAAAGTACTGTTAGATGATGTTGAAGAAAGCTGGGCAGAGCAGGATGCTGAACTGTTCGTCACTGATAGTGACGACATTATTTTCATGGCCAGCCAGCCCGGACTGCGTATGAAAGCACTCCACCCGCTTAGCGATGAACAGCGCCAAGCGTTAAGGGATACGCGACGCTATGCCATGGAGCCGCTCTCTCCATCGGGGATCAAAGTGAATGCACCTTACGGCAAGGATAGCCAATTGGTCAGTTTCTCCCAAGGCCCGCTGAGCAGCAATGACTACCTTAGCTTGACCCGGCATGTACCTGAGTTTGGCTGGCAAATGCATATTTTAAAGCCGCTAACCCCGGTAGTTAGCGCTCAATGGATTGCCGCCCTCATGGCGGGAGGCCTCTACGGCGTGGTTTCGCTCGGGGCGGGCATTGCTTGGCAACGCCTTCGGCTGCGCCGAGAGCGGGAAACGTTTGCCGAACGTGAGCGCCAAACCTTGGCCCGCGTTCGCGATGAGCTCGAAGTCAGCGTGGAACGCCGCACCCGCGATTTGGTAGCCAGCAACCAACGCCTTTCGGATGAAATCGAAGAACGCCGTCGCGCCGAAGCCAACTTACGCCAAACCCAGAATGAGCTTATTCAAGCCGCCAAACTCGCCGTGTTGGGTCAACTCGCTGCGGGCATCAACCATGAGCTTAACCAACCGCTTGCGGCTATTCGCGCTTACGGTGAAAACGCCCGGCGCTTTTTGGCGTTAGCCCGCTATGATCGAGCCGATGCCAATCTTGAGCAAATTGTCGAACTAACCGAGCGCATGGCGGATATCAGTGCGCAGCTGCGCCAGTTCTCGCGTAAAAGCAGCGAGCGCCATGAGACTATTTCAGTGCAAGCCTGTATCGACTACGCTTTACGCCTGTTTCAAAGTCGCCTGCGCGAAGGCAATATCAGCATTATTCAGGATTGGCCGACTGAGACCCTGTGGGTAAAAGGCGACCTAGTACGCCTGGAGCAAGTGCTGGTAAATTTAATCGGCAATGCGCTGCAGGCCATGAAAGCCGTGCCCAACCCTCAGCTTACGCTCAAGGCCTCTATTAGCCAGCAGCAGGTCATTATTAGCGTTACCGATAACGGCCCCGGGATCCCAGATGCTTACCTGAGTCAAATCTTTGAACCCTTTTTTACTACTAAAGCACCGGGCAGCGGTTTAGGCCTAGGGCTCCCGATATCGTCGCGTATCATGGATGATTTAGGCGGCAAGCTGCAGGCGACTAACCAACCCGAAGGCGGCGCTTGCTTCACTATTATTCTGCCTCACTCACCATTAACCCACACCCAGGAGAATTCCGCTTATGCATGAGCCGTCGACGCTGCCGGTCATGGTGATCGACGACGAACCGCACCTGCGGATCACCGCCAGCCAAACCCTCGAACTTGCCGGCTATACGCCCTACTGCTTTGAGTCAGCGGAGCAAGCGCTAGCGGCCTTAACACCCGACTTCCCGGGGGTGATTGTTAGCGACATTCGCATGCCGGGAATGGATGGCATGGCGTTACTCCATGAGCTACACAGTCGCGACGCCACCCTACCGATTATATTGATTACCGGCCACGGCGATATTTCCACGGCCGTCGAAGCCATGCGCGCCGGGGCTTGGGATTTCCTCGAAAAGCCCTTTGCCGGTGAACAACTGCTGGATGTGGTGCGCCGGGGCATAGAAAAGCGCCAGCTCAGCTTGGAAAACCATCGACTTAAAGCCGAACTGGAGGTACAGCAAGCCGCTTTGGGGCCGCGCCTAGTTGGCCGCACGCCGATTATCTCGCGGCTGGCCGCGATGATTCAGCGCATCAGCCAGGTAGAAGCCGATGTATTGCTGTTTGGCGAGACAGGTACCGGTAAAGACTTGGTGGCGCGTGCAATTCACGAACGCAGCGGACGGCGAAATAACCCCTTTATGGCCATCAACTGCGGCGCAGTGCCCGAAAATACTATTGAGTCCGAGCTGTTTGGTCACGAAAAAGGGGCCTTCACCGGCGCCGTAGAGCGGCGCATTGGCAAGTTTGAACACGCTAACGGCGGCACGGTGTTTTTAGATGAGATTGAATCGATGCCCATGGCGCTGCAAGTCAAACTACTACGAGTACTACAAGAGCGCAGCGTTGAACGGCTGGGTGCCAATGAAACCGTCCCGCTCGATATACGCGTGATTGCGGCCACCAAAGTAGACCTCAAAGCCGCCTCTGAAGAGGGACGATTTCGCGAAGACCTATACTATCGGCTAAACGTGGTCACCCTCCCGCTGCCCGCGCTGCGCGAGCGACGTGAAGACATTCCTCTGCTGTTCCAACACTTTGCCGTGGTCGCTGCCAACCGCAGCGGTCTGGAAGCACCCACCCTTGACAGCCCTGCCATTGCCGCCCTGCTGGCCCACGACTGGCCCGGTAACGTGCGCGAGCTGCGCAACCTAGCCGAGCGCTACGTACTGCTGGGCGCTGCGTTCGATTACCGTCTGGATGCACTGCTGGAAGGGGTCAGCGCCGACACCGAAGAGCCCAACCTGCCACGCCAGGTAGAGCTGTTTGAAAAAAGCCTGATCAGCCAATCACTGGCACGCTACCACGGCCGGGTGACCGACGTCTGTCGCCACTTGGGCATTCCGCGCAAAACCTTTTACGATAAGCTTAAAAAACACGGCCTCAATGCCGACGACTACCGCCACAGCAGCGAGCCTTGATGTAGCAACTGGCCCAATACCGACCAGGGCGGCACCCAGGGAATTAGCGTTAAGGTGGCAATTAGCATCAGCAGATTGGACATCGGGCGGCGACAATCGCCGAGCTTAAGCGCCGTCCCAAACGAGCGCTTTAACCGCGCGCCCTCCAGGTCAACGCTGTATATCTCATCCAAACTTAGATGGATCACGAAGCCCACCAAAATTGCGGTGCCGTGAGACCAGGCCAACCATGCTGGCTGGCCAAGTAAATTAAAACTTAGCGCAGCAGTGAGCAGGCCACAAAGTCCGCCCGCGAGCAGAGAATGCCAAATACCGCGGTGGACGGTAAAACGCGAAAACGCCAATCCCGCCAAATAGCGCACGCTGAAATAAATGCCTCCACAGGCAACTAGCAGCGCGCCAGGGCTTAGCCATGGCTGTAACAGCAGCGCCCCCAACACTAAGGCGGGCACCGAAAGCAGGTTAAAAATCAAACGGATAGAGTGCGATCGGTCGGCATCAATGTCGGGCAAAACACCCCCAAACGTCACCAATGCAATCATCAGCACCGCTTGGGAAGGTGGCCACCATTGGCCCTTCCAACCAGCGTAAGCTATTAACATACCGCCCGCCGCTGCCACCATAATATGCGTGCGAAAATTAGCCATGACGCGGCATCCCAGAACCTGTAAAACAGAAAGCTGTATAAATTAACAGATCAAAGGCGCTCGCGAAATGACTGATGAAGAAAAAAAGGTTGGCTTAGCAATCGCTTAGGGTAAGTCTCAATGAAGTCGCTAGCGTATGGATTCGGCCAGAAAGCGATCTTTCAATTTAACGTAATTACCAGCGGTATAAACAAAGAACGCACGCTCGGTATCTTTCAGTGGACGCATTGCTTTAGCTGGGTTACCGGCATATACATAGCCACTTTCAAGATGCTTACCTGGTGTTACCACGGCGCCAGCAGCAATAATGACTTCGTCTTCGACAAGCGCACCGTCCATCACAATCGCCCCCATGCCGACCAATATTCGGCTTCCCAGGGTGCAGCCATGCAAAATTGCTTTATGGCCGATGGTCACATCGTCACCCACGGTGAGCGGAAAACCATCAGGATTGAAGTCACTGGCGTGGGTAATATGCAGCACGCTGCCATCCTGAACACTGGTACGCGCGCCGATACGAATACGGTGCATATCGCCACGGATGACCGTCATCGGCCAGACGGAGCAGTCGTCGCCCAGCACCACATCACCGACAACCACACTGGCCGGATCAATATAAACGCGCTCACCCAATTGGGCCTCCATACCTTGATGGCGCCTTAACGCACTGCTCATAACTCGCTCCTAGGGTTCTGATAGACAGTTCTGATGGACAGTTCTGATAGACAGCTTAGAGAGTTTAACTACCTCACTATAGCAACCCTGCCAGTAGAACAATAAAAGTCAGCGGGATCGACACCCAGCGGATGATATTGCGCCATAGCAGGTAGCCGTTTTCACCTATGCCTAACGCACTGACCACTCTCTCACGGGGCATTACCCAGGCGGCAAAAATAGCGATCAATAAGCCGCCTAAGGGCAGGAACACATCCGGCGGTATGCTGCTAACCAGCTCGAACACGTTGCGCCCCAGCAGCGGTCGAAAATCCGCCAGCGTTGAAAAAGAGAATGCCGATAACAGCCCGATCAGCCAAACGCTGAGCGCCACCACTGCAGTCGCAATACTGCGGCGCAGGCCTAAGCCCTGCAGCGTTGCGACCATGGGTTCCGCCAGATTAATTGCCGAGGTCCAGGTGGCCAACAGCAGCAACAAAAAGAACACGCTGAGCCATACTGAGCCCCAGGGCAGCTCAGAAAACGCAATGGGCAAGGTGACAAACATTAAGCCTGGTCCATCGGTAGGGTCCATGCCCTGGGCGAAAACCACCGAGAAAATTGCGATGCCCGCCAGAAGTGCCACGCTGATGTCGAGTACCGCTACCGCTATTGCTGCCTTGGGCAGACTCTGCTCTTCAGGCATATAGGCGCCATAGGCCATTAAGGCACAGGCACCCACGGCCAAGGTAAAAAACGCATGGCCCATAGCATGGACAACGACTGAAGGGGTTAGCGCCTCAAAGGAAGGTAAAAATAGCCATGCCAAGGCCGGGGCAAAACCATCGGTCGTCGCGGCATAGCCCGCTAGTAGCAGCAACAACAGATACAGCAGCGGCATCAGCAGGTTATTGAGCCGCTCTAACCCCTTGGCAACGCCCGCCGCCACCACGGTCATGGTCATAAACAAAAACAGTGAGTGATTAAAAATCAGCAGGCCGGGGTTAGCTAAAAAAGCCTCAAAACCGTCACCAATCTCAGCAGCACTCGCGCCCTTAAAAGTACCGTTGACAGAGGCCACCAAAAATTCAATCGACCAGCCCGATACCACCGAGTAGAACGACAAGATACAAAACACGGTGAACGCCCCAAATAGCCCCAACCAGCGCCAGTGAGGTGAAGCCCCCGCCTCGGCAGCCAAGGCGCTCAATGCTTGCATTGGGCCCCTGCGGCCTGCTCGGCCAATGAGTATCTCCGCCATCATCACCGGAATACCCAGCAGCAGTACAAACGCCACATAAATTAGCAAAAAAGCCGCGCCGCCATTCTCCCCAGCCACGTATGGGAAACGCCAGATATTGCCTAACCCCACCGCAGCACCCGTTACCGCCAAGATAAAGGCCCGCTTCGACCCCCAGCGCTCCAGCGTCTCGCTCATCACATGCTCCTGCCATTGGTGGCATTAAAAGGCGGCAAGACTAGCAGGCGCTTGCGTGCAGGCCAAACACTGTCAGTCAACCTGACATTAACTATCGTTGCTGAAGCTGATATTGAAACACGGCTCCACCGCCCGCATTGTGTCACTATTGCCGTATTCTGTTGCGCATTCCAAACATTTTAAAAACGCTAGACGTTTAAATAACACTGCCACTTGAGGTGACTATGTCCTCCAATCCGCTGCTTGAAACGCACGAGCTGCCCCCTTTTGCTGAGATTCGCGCCGAGCACGTGGAGCCCGCCGTGGACACGTTGCTCAACGAAAGCCGCGAAGCGATTGATCGCCTCGCCGAGCAGGCCGCCGCTACCCCGCCCACCTGGGATTCTTTTGCGACGCCCTTTGAAGCGGTGAACGACCGGCTCACCAAGGCGTGGTCACCGGTCTCGCACCTCAATGGCACCATGAACTCGCCAGAAATGCGCGAAGCGTACGAGGCATGTCTTGAGAAGCTTTCCAACTTCGGCACCTGGGTAGGCCAGCACGAAGGGTTGTTTCATGGCTGGCAAGCATTGAAAGACGGTCCGGCCTGGGAGCACCTGGATGCCGCGCAGCGGCGTACCGTGGAAAACAGCCTACGTGATTTCCGCTTGGCCGGTGTTGATCTGCCCGCCGAAAAGAAGTCCCGCTACGGTGAAATCCAGTCACGGCTCTCAATGCTGACAAACCAGTTTTCGAATAACGTGTTGGATGCCACCCAGGCTTGGCATAAGGACGTCGATAGCCTAGAGGCGTTAGCCGGAGTGCCGGAGAGTGCTCTCGATACCTTAAAAGCTACCGCCGAGGCGAAAGGCGTTGCGGGCTACCGTATTACCCTGGATTTCCCCAGCTTCTTCCCGGTGGTTAGCTATGCCGATAACCGTGAGCTACGCCGGGAGGTTTACACCGCTTTTGTTACCCGTGCTTCTGATGAAGGCCCAGATGCGGGCAAATTCGATAACGCGGCGATCATGGAAGAGATCCTGGCGCTGCGCAGTGAAATGGCCCGCCTACTCGGTTTTGCCACCTACGCTGATTACTCCCTCACCACCAAAATGGCGGAATCTCCCGAGCAAGTGCTCGATTTTCTCAACGACTTAGCCCGCCGTGCATTGCCTCAGGCGAAGGAGGAGTTTGCAGAACTTACTGCCTATGCCCGAGAAGAACTCGGCCTAGAGACGCTGGAACCGTGGGATGTTGCCTATGCCAGCGAAAAACTGCGCGAAGCGCGCCACTCGATCTCCCAGGAGCAGTTACGCCCCTACTTTCCGGCCCCTCAGGTCGTCGATGGTTTGTTTCTGGTCGTTGAACGCCTTTACGGCGTGCGCTTTGAAGAAGATACTCAGGCACCCCGCTATCATGATGACGTGCGCTATTTCCGTATCACCGAACACGGCCAACCCATTGCTGGTTTCTATCTGGATCTCTACGCCCGCGAAGGTAAGCGTGGCGGTGCCTGGATGGCCGACTGTCGGGTGCGTCGTCAAACGGAGCAGGGCCTGCAACTGCCCGTCGCCTTCCTAACCTGCAACTTTACCGCCCCGGTAAACGGTCGCCCGGCACTGCTCACCCACGACGAAGTCACCACACTGTTCCATGAGTTTGGCCATGGTCTCCACCATATGCTGACCCAGCAACAGATCGCCGATATTTCCGGCATTAACGGCGTCGCCTGGGATGCCGTCGAGCTACCCAGCCAGTTTATGGAAAACTACTGCTGGGAGCGCGAAGGCTTAGACCTACTTGCCAGACACGTAGATAGCGGCGAACCACTGCCAGCAGAACTACTCGAGCGCCTTCAGGCAGCCAAGAATTTCCAGTCAGCCATGGGTATGATGCGCCAAATCGAGTTCTCGCTGTTTGATCTGCGGCTGCACCATGAACTCAGTGCCCCCAGCGCCAGCGACGTGCAAGCCTTGTTAGATGAGGTGCGCGAAGCGGTCTCTGTGCTGCCGAAAGTGCCGTTCAACCGCTTCCAAAATAGCTTTGGTCACGTGTTTGCCGGTGGCTACGCTGCCGGTTACTACAGCTACAAGTGGGCTGAAGTGCTCTCGGCAGACGCCTGGAGCGCCTTTGAAGAGGCCGGTATTTTCGATCCTGAAACGGGCCAGCGCTTTCGTCGCGAGATTCTGGAACAGGGCGGCGCCCGCGATGCTGCCGACCTGTTTGTGGCTTTTCGTGGCCGTGAACCCAGCGTAGAGCCACTGCTACGCCACAGTGGCATCCGCGCCGCTTAGAGCCCTTTCAAGTACATTTTTAAAACACTTTCTCATTCGCGGCGCCTTTTGGGCGCCGCGAATGAGAAGCCAGGAGCCACTATGTCGACTGTTAAACGCTTTATTGCGGGCGTTACCTGCCCTCGCTGCGCGGCGATGGATCGTATCCGTGCCTGGGAGCAGAACGGTATTCGCTACAGGGAATGCGTCAGTTGCGATTTTTTTGAGCAGCTGCCCATTGAAGACGATGCGTTGACCGAAATGACCACCCGCGTCAATCAAGTCCGTGACGACCAGAAAGAGCAGGATGTGCAGCCCGTGCGCATTATGGAGCCAGGAAAGTCGTCTCGCTAATTTCCTGCTCTAGCGCTGGTCGTACAGAAAGAACGCAAAATGTGTGTGGTTATCCGCATACTAAAAAGCCACTGCCGTGCGAATAATCGGACACAATTGCAAAAAGCACTTGCCACCAAAGTTGAATAAAAAATTCATAATTTATTGATATTAAAATAATAAATATTAGATGGCACAACTATCGCTGTTATATTGGCTGCATACGCTGATAAATGCAGCATAGACTGCCGGCATGAATCGTGGCCGTCTGTCTATAACCCCAATAACAGCTAGGAACTTTCGCCATGCGCAATCAAATGCCTAAAACGTTCACTCTTCTCGCTAGCAGTGCTCTACTTGTAGCGGCTGCCAGCAGTGCCCAAGCTCAATCAGACCGTTCCGATTGGCCCGATAACTTTACCGTCGGCACCGCTAGCCAAGGCGGCACTTATTTCGTTTACGGTTCGGGCTGGGCAAACTTTATTGCTGATGAGCTAGACGTATCTGGCGGCGGCGAAGTGACCGGCGGGCCCAATCAAAACCTGGCCTTGGTACATACCGGTGAAATAGCCCTCGGCCTGACCACCATGGGTCCAGCTGCCGAAGCACTGGCTGGCGAGAGCCCACTAGCCCCCGGCGTGCAGATGGATAATGTTTGTGCGCTGTTCCCGATGTATGAGACTCCATTTTCCATTACGGCCCTTGCCGACAGCGGTATCGAGTCAATTTCCGACATCCCAGATGGTGCACGCATCGGCTTTGGCCCGGCTGCCTCAACGTCTGACACTTACTTCCCGGCCATTTTAGATACCTTAGGCGTTGACTTTGAGCGCCGTAACGGCGGCTGGTCCGACCTGGGCGGCCAATTGCAGGATGGCCTACTTGATGTTGTCGCCTTCGCTGCCGGCATCCCAATCCCTGCGGTTAGCCAGTTGGAAGTGCAAACCGACATCAACATCATTGAATTCACTGAAGAAGAGCAGCAGCAAGTACTTGAAGCCTTCCCAGTCTCAGAGTTCATGATTCCGGCCAGCACCTACCAGACCCTCGAAGAGGACGCCCGTGCCGTTTCTATGTGGAATTTCACCATTGCTGGCTGCGATCTGCCCGATGATTTCATCTACGAGATCACCAAGCTGAGCATGGAGAACAACGATAGGATGCGCGAAATCCACCGTAGCGCTGAATTTAGTGTTCCGGAAAATATTAAGTACAACACCGTATTGCCGTTTCACCCGGGCGCTGCACGCTGGTACGAAGAGAACGGCTATGAAATTGCTGATGACATGATTAACTAAGCAGCTTTCACCGTTCCAACTGCCCCGTTTCCGGCCCTGCCGGGCGGGGCAGCTTTCGCTGCTACTCCCCCTTTTTCTGCTTTTGCTGTGAGGGTGAACTCTAATGAGTCACAAAACCGACCAACAACCCAATGGTCTTAATGATGATGAACGCCCGGCGTCGGTGGTAACAGAAGTTATTGCAGAAGGCGTCGACGAGGACGTTGTTGAATCAAATCGCCGCCTGTTCACTGGCTGGCAGTTCCTGCTATTTGCAGCATTAGCGATCGCTTACTCAAGTTTCCATCTGATTTCACTCAATGTGTATCCGATGGAAACTTGGTCGTTTCGTATCGTTCATATCGCCGGTGCACTTATTCTCGGTTACGGGCTGTTTTCAGGCGCCCACTTTGCCGAAGACGATCACCACGCCTCAAATGCGGGCTTTAAGTGGCTTAGCTACGCACTGCTGATTCCCGCCGCCTATGCGCTGGCGCAAGTATTCTTAATGCAGCAAACGCTCAGTGGCGGTGCTATGCGCATCGACCCCAGCATTGAAAACTGGCATTTTGGCTATCCACTAATGGCAACCACGGCTGTCGCCGTTGTACTGTCGTGGTTTTATCGTCAGGCGCGTCACCGCTTCAATCCTACCGACTTAGTGCTGATGGTATGTGCATTGGCTAGCGCGGGCTATTTGTTGGTGGCTTATAACACCAATATCCGTATGACAACGGGTACCTCGTTTGCTCCATCCGGCATTTCTTGGGCGGCTATCGCGGGTTCTCTACTCATACTAGAACTTACCCGTCGGGTGGCCGGTTTGGCCTTGGTGGTCATTTCCGCCATCTTCCTGACCTACGTCTTCGCTGGGCCTTACTTACCCGGATTCTTGGGCTACCCAGGCTTGTCGCTACAGCGCTTCTTTAGTCAGGTATACACTGACGCTGGCATCCTCGGCCCAACCACCGCAGTGTCGTCAACCTATATTATTCTTTTCATTATTTTTGCCGCGTTCCTGCAGGCTTCTAAAGTAGGTGACTACTTCGTGAACTTTGCCTTTGCCGCCGCGGGTCGCGCCCGGGGTGGGCCGGCAAAAGTATCGATCTTTGCGTCGGGCTTGATGGGCATGATCAACGGCACTTCAGCAGGTAACGTGGTTTCCACCGGCTCGTTGACTATTCCGCTGATGAAGAAAGTTGGCTACCCCGCGCGTAGCGCAGGTGCCATTGAGGCAGCCGCCTCAACCGGTGGGCAAATCATGCCACCGATTATGGGCGCGGGTGCGTTCATCATGGCTGAAGTGACCGGCATTCCGTATACCGAAATTGCCATTGCGGCGATCATTCCAGCCATTCTTTATTTTGCCTCTATCTACTTTATGGTCGACTTTGAAGCCGCCCGTAAAGGCATGCGGGGCATGCGTAAAGATGAAATCCCGCTGTTCTCAAAATTAGTCAAACAGGTCTATTTGTTCGCCCCCATCATTATCTTGATTGCAGCACTATTTATGGGCTACTCGGTGATTCGCGCGGGCACCCTGGCCACCGCGTCGGCAGCAGTGGTTAGCTGGATTTCGCCCAACAAAATGGGCTTCCGCGCTATTTTGAGAGCGCTCCAGCTTGCGGGCACGATGTCGATCCAGATTATCGCCGTGTGCGCCTGTGCAGGCTTGATTGTTGGCGTTATCTCGTTAACGGGTGTGGGCGCGCGCTTCTCCTCGCTGCTACTAGGTCTAGCCGGCGTCAGCCAACTGTTGGCACTGGTATTTGCCATGCTGATCAGCATTATGCTGGGTATGGGGATGCCCACTACGGCGGCCTATGCGGTTGCTGCGTCGGTAGTGGCACCTGGCTTAATCAACATTGGTATTGAGCCGCTGGTCGCGCACTTTTTCGTGTTCTATTTCGCGGTGGTATCAGCGATTACCCCGCCCGTTGCTTTGGCCTCTTATGCCGCTGCAGGCATCTCTGGCGACAACCCCATGGGCACGTCAGTCGCCTCGTTCAAGATTGGCTTGGCAGCCTTTATCGTGCCGTTTATGTTCTTCTACAGCCCCGCTATGCTGATGGAGGGCTCTGCCATGCAAATACTGCGTGTCGGCGTGACCGCCACGCTGGGGATTATTTTGCTCTCCGGCATGGTGCAGGCGTGGTTCTTTGGGCCGGTTAAGGTTTGGCAGCGGGTGCTGATGCTGGTGGGGGCGATGTTTATGATCTACGGCGGCATCTATACCGACATCCTCGGCCTCACCATTGGCATCCTGCTGTTCGTAATGCAGCGCAAGCTACACGGCGGTGGTAGCAAAACAGTGCAAGCTGGCTGATAGTTTAAGCCGCTAAACGCTAAGCGCAAAAAACCCCGCTCAACAACGTTGAGCGGGGTTTTTAGTGAGCACAAGGTGATTAAATAATCTAACTTCGTTAATCGGTCAGGTTATCGACGATTTTGAGCACCGGCGCCGCTTGGTTAAGCGTATAGAAGTGCAGGCCTGGCGCACCACCTTCGAGCAATCGTTGGCAAAGACGGCTGACCATATCGGTGCCAAAGGCGGCAATCGCTTCGCCGTCGTCGCCATACGACTCCAACTGCTTGCGAACCCAACGTGGGATTTCGGCACCGCAGGCGTCAGAGAAACGCGCAAGCTTGGTGTAGTTGGTAATCGGCATGATACCGGGAATAATCGGCTGCTCGACGCCCAGCGCGCGCGCCTTGTCGACGAAATGAAAATAAGCATCAGCGGTAAAGAAGTACTGAGTGATGGCCATATTGGCCCCCGCCTTCATTTTACGCGCGAAGTTTTCCACATCCTTGTCAAGATTAGGTGCCTGTGGATGAGACTCGGGGTAAGCAGCCACCGCGATGTCGAAATGATCGCCCGTCTCCGCGCGAATAAACTCAACCAGCTCATTGGCATAACGTAACTCACCAATGCTTCCCATACCTGAAGGCATATCACCACGCAGGGCGACCAAACTATCGACCCCCTCCTCGCGGTACTGCGCCAGCAAGTCACGCAACTGAGCCTTCTCACTACCAATGCAGGAAAGGTGCGGGGCGGTCGTGATACCGCTCTCGCTCACCTTACGCACTACCTCACGGGTACGCGCTTGGGTCGATCCCCCTGCGCCGTAGGTGACGGAGAAAAACCGCGGCTTCCTGGCGGCCAGCTCATCGCGAACATGGATCAGCTTGTCACGCCCAGCGTCGGTATTAGGCGGGAAGAATTCAAAGCTAATACCTAGCGGATGCTCGTGGCTGCTCATTGGATTTCCTTATTAGTAATCAATAATAGTAATATTTTGAGGTATTCTCGCTGTTCCAGCGCGCTGGGGCTAATGAAAGATTCCACGCTTGGCCTTTAATTCGGCTCATGTTGGTCGTTCATATCACTGATCAGGGAGCCGTCATGGATTTAACACCCAGCGCCTTAATGGGGCCACTGCTAATGCTATTAGGGTATGTCGGGTTAGGCTGGGTTGCCGCTCGGCGCTTAGCCATTGATCCCCGCCCGATAGCCACACTGCTGGTGTACTTGATTGCACCGCTGACGATTTTCCGTGCTCTGATGAACGGCGGCCCAACGGCCGAGTACCTGCTGTTAACGCTGGGGCTGTTTATCCTGGTCAGCAGCATGGCGCTGCTGGTTCGTCGCATTACCCAGCACCGCTTTGGCCCCCAGGAGGGCGCACTGCTGGCGTTCTCCTCGGGCACCGGTAATACCGGCTACTTTGGCCTGCCAGTGGCACTCATTCTCCTGCCCCCTGAGGGCGTCACGCTGTACCTCTTCTGCATGCTGGGCATCAATCTTTACGAATTTACCGTGGGCTTTTACCTTAGCGCTCGTGGGCATTTTTCCATACGTCAAAGCCTGATCAAAATTGCCCGGCTGCCGCTGATTTATGCGTTTTTATCCGCGCTTTTACTAAATGCTCTTAACGTGACGCTACCCGCCGCGCTAATGGACTCGCTGGACGTTTTCCCGGCCACCTATACCCTGCTGGGTATGATGATTATTGGTATGACGCTGAGTCAAGTCACGCTTTCCGCTTGGGATGCCCGCTTTGTGGCAACCTGCGTAGGGCTGCGCTACCTGCTATGGCCGCTGGTAATGCTGGCAGCGGTATTGTTGCTTCAGTACCTGGGCCCGCTAGCGCCCGAGCTGGGCATGGCGCTGCTGCTGTTGGGCGTGGTGCCCATGGCGTCCAATGTGGTCGTAGTCGCCATGGAGCTGGGTATTCAGCCACAAAAAGGCGCGTTAGCAGTGCTAGTGACAACGCTGCTCGCCCCATTACTGATTCCGCTTTACCTGAGTTTGATGCTGCATCTGACCGGGCTTGGTTAGCCATTGAGTGAGCTAAAAACCGGCAACGCCCGCTTGATTAAGCTGTGCGGCCATGCGCTGTATCTCAGGATGGCTAAAAAATGCTACCAGCGCATCAGCGCGAACCGGGCCAACGCCGGGAACGGCTTGCCACTGTTCACGCTGATAGCCCGTTAACTCATCCCAATCTCCGCGCACCGATTCACTACCCGGCGGTGCCCCCAGCGCACTTAA
Source organism: Halovibrio sp. HP20-59 (assembly GCF_033052795.2). NCBI lineage: Bacteria > Pseudomonadati > Pseudomonadota > Gammaproteobacteria > Oceanospirillales > Halomonadaceae > Halovibrio > Halovibrio sp. HP20-59. Next base: position 14,197 of record NZ_JAWJUW020000029.1, on the reverse strand, counting down.
CCAGGCCGCAAACGGCTTGCCCCGGGCGACTTGAAACTGCACCATCAATGCCTCAGCGGTGGTCTCACCAATGCCGTAGGCCTGTTGTAGCTGGCGTGGCTCGACACCGAGCCAGTCCAGTAAATGCGTGACGATGCCCGCGTCCATCAGCGCTTGCCAGGTTCCTTCACCAATACCCTGCATGCCGAGCTGCTCGCCAAGGTAGGTGAGCCGCGCTAGCCATTGACCATCGCAGCCGGGCGTTAATTCAAAGCAGCTCAGCAGGTTAAAGCGCTGGGGTGACGGCGGGCTCAAAGGCGAGCGCTCCTGGGTGTGCCACACCACCTTGGTTAACTGGGGAATCGTCAATCCCGCCAAGGAGATCGCCACCTGGTCGCCGGGGCGAACATCCAGTGATTCCCAGCGTTCCAGCGAGCCCAGTGAGACGCGGCTAATGCGTCGCCCTTCCAGCTGTACTGGATTAAGCCACACCAGCGGTGTCACACGCCCAGTGCGCCCAACGCGAAACTCAATGCCGCGCACTTCCGCTAGCGCCTGCTGTGCAGGATATTTCCAGGCAACGGCCCACTCTGGTGGCGATGACGACCAGCGGCGGAAGCCGGGGCGCTCCGCTTGCTTAATCACCACACCGTCGGTGGCAAACGGCAGTGGGCCGTTAAACCAAGTATCGCGCCAATAGGTGGCATCACGGCGGTCATCCAACGCGTGCGTATAGTCAGCGGTATTAAACCCCAACGCACTTAGCCGCGCTAAACGTTCCTGCATTGCGGTAGGGCCATCGGGCCAGCCCCAGACAAACAGGCCAATACGCTCAAGGGTCGCCTCGGAAGGGGAGGATTGCGCCATTGCTCCCGCCACGGCACCCCGGGCACCCGATGCGGGTGAACGCGACTGCACGTGTTGGGTTAACCGCCAATACAGCTCGCCTTGAAGTACCGCAGCAATAGGCGCGGGCAGCGTATTGGGAACGGCGGAGAGCTGCCGGGCACGGGCAGTCCAATCCTGACCTCGCTCGCCATCGCCACGGCTAACCGCCTCAACCAGTTCGCCATCGGCATAACGCAGGGTAACCGCCACGCCGTCTACTTTGGGCTGAATCCACAGGTCTTCGCGGCGGCTGGTAAAGCGCCTGACAGCGTCGTCGTCGGCTTTATTGAGCCCTCGTTGTGCCGCCGGATGTTCGCGGGTTCCACTACTGCTGGTCACTCGGGTGAGCGGGTGATAGTCAGGCGCCTCGCCTAAGCAGCGCTGCCAAGCGGACAGACGCGCTACCGCTTGGTCGTAGAGGGCATCCTCGATTAGCGTGACGCCCTCATCATGGTAGGCAGCGTCCCAGCGGTGAACCTGCTCGGCCAGCGCCTTGCTTTCGCGGCTTAAGCGCTCCTCCGGCCAATCGGGGCAATCGGCCGCCTGTGCGGAAAAAGTGACAAGTCCGATAATGCCACTCAGCAGCCACGTTACGATCGCTTGAGATATTTCGCCCCTCGACATTCCCGTCCCCTTCCCGTAAGCATAATAATCGGCAAACAGGCCTAGCCTAGCGCAATGGGCATAAAAAAAGCCCCTCGGCCTAAGCCAAAGGGGCGATTTAATCCATATCTTACAAACAGTGTAGCGAATGTCTTACAAACGAGCGGCCTTACGCAGCGCCTCGGCTTTATCGATTTTTTCCCACGGGAAGGCGGTAAAGGTTTCGGTATGCGCTTGGCCCTTGTCGTCATTCCAAGTATAGCTTTGCTCGAACGGCGCACGACCAAAGTGGCCGTAAGCAGCGGTGAGCTGATACATGGGGTGCAGCAGATCGAGCATTTTGGTGATTGCGTAGGGGCGCAGATCAAAATGCTCACGCACCAAGGCAACGATCTTGGCATCGTCAATTTTACCGGTGCCGAAAGTATCAATGGAAACCGATGTCGGCTCAGCAACGCCAATGGCGTAGGAGACCTGGATTTCACACTTATCCGCCAGGCCTGATGCCACAATGTTTTTGGCCACGTAGCGACCCGCATAAGCAGCACTACGGTCGACTTTAGACGGGTCTTTGCCCGAAAACGCGCCACCACCGTGGCGTGCCATACCACCGTAGGTATCGACGATGATCTTACGCCCGGTCAGCCCGCAGTCACCTACCGGCCCGCCGATAACGAACTTACCAGTGGGGTTGATGTGGTACTGGGTGTTCTCGTCTAACCACTCGGCGGGGATCACTTGCTCAATGATCTCGCGCTTGACCATTTTACGCAGGTCATCCGGGGCAATATCCGGATCGTGCTGGGTCGAGAGCACGATGGCATCGACACCATAGGGCTGGCCCTGGGCGTTATAGCGGATCGTCACCTGGCTTTTTGCATCCGGGCGCAACCAGGGTAGCAGACCGTTTTTACGCAGTTCCGCCTGACGCTCGACCAAACGGTGCGAGTAGTGAATCGCGGCGGGCATAAAAGAATCCGTTTCGTTCGTCGCGTAGCCAAACATCAAGCCCTGATCGCCAGCGCCCTGATCTTCTGGCTTGGTACGATCAACACCCTGAGCGATATCGACACTCTGCTTGCCAATCAGGTTAATCACGCCGCAGGTAGCGCCATCAAACCCCACGTCTGACGAGGTGTAACCGATATCGGTAATCACATCACGCACTAAGGTTTCTAAATCGACCCATGCCGAGGTGGTAATTTCACCGGCAATAATCGCCACCCCGGTTTTTACCATGGTTTCACAGGCAACACGTGCCTGCTTATCGCGGGCAATAATGGCATCTAGCACCGCGTCAGAAATCTGATCGGCAATTTTATCAGGATGACCTTCTGAGACGGACTCGGAAGTAAACAGGGAATATTCGCTCATCGCGCACTCGGCCCTCTGTATGACGGCTGTGTTAGGACACAGCATCAGCAGGAAATCAAGGCAGGTGTCCCCTGCCCGTATTAGAGAGCGGCAGCGCCGCCTCGGGGAGCAGAGTCTACACGCTGTCGGCGACGCTTCACAGAATGTCCTGGTCAGAATTTAGCGCCACATTTACCGCTGCATTTGCCGCCACATGGGAAGTCAGCGACAATAGCGCCTTTATTATTTCTGTTTTCGGCGAGGAGCACCCCCATGCCATCCCGTTTTGAGCTAGCCAATGCCATTCGCGCCCTTTCTATGGATGCCGTTCAGAAGGCCAAATCCGGCCATCCTGGCGCCCCCATGGGGATGGCGGATATTGCCGAGGTGCTATGGAACGACTACCTCAAGCACAACCCCGAGGACCCCAAGTGGGCTGATCGTGATCGCTTTGTACTGTCTAACGGTCACGGCTCAATGTTGCTTTATTCGCTGCTGCACTTAACGGGTTACGACCTAAGCCTGGAACAGCTGCAGAATTTCCGCCAACTGCACTCGCCCACCGCTGGCCACCCCGAATTGGGCTATGCGCCGGGCATTGAGACCACTACCGGCCCGCTGGGTCAGGGCTTTGCCAACGCCGTCGGTTTCGCTATCGCAGAAAAAACCCTGGCAGCGCAGTTCAACCGTCCCGGCCACACCATCGTCGATCACCACACCTGGTGCTTTTTGGGTGACGGTTGCCTAATGGAAGGGGTGTCTCACGAAGCCGCCTCGCTCGCCGGTACGCAACAGCTGAGCAAACTGATCGCGATTTACGACGACAACGGCATCTCTATTGATGGCGAAGTGGAAGGCTGGTTTACCGACGACACCGCCAAGCGTTTTGACGCTTATGGCTGGCACGTGGTTCCCAACGTAGACGGCCACAAGCCTGAAGAGGTGAAAGCCGCTATTGAGCTTGCCAAGAGCCACGACGATAAGCCGAGCCTGATTATCTGCAAAACCATTATTGGCTTTGGCGCCCCCAACAAGCAGGGCAAAGAGGACGCCCACGGCTCCCCCTTAGGCGATGATGAGGTAGCCCTAGCGCGCACCCAGCTTGATTGGCCCCACGCCCCTTTCCATATCCCCGAGCCCATCTACTCGGCCTGGGATGCTCGCGATGCAGGCAAGGCGGCTCAGCAGGCGTGGGAAGACCGTTTTACCCGCTATGCCGAGGCCTTCCCCGCTGAAGCGCGGGAATTCACCCGCCGGATGAAGCGCCAACTGCCTACGGAGCTTACCACTGAGGCGCTGATCGAACAGGCTCAAGAGCGCGGCGAGACCATCGCTTCGCGTAAAGCCTCGTTTGAAGCGCTCAACGTGATCGGCCCGCAAATGCCAGAGCTGCTGGGTGGCAGCGCCGACCTGGCCCCCTCAAATCTGACCTTCTGGAAAGGCGCCAAAGCCATCACCCCGGAAGACGCCAGTGGTAACTACCTGCACTACGGCGTGCGTGAGTTCGGCATGGGGGCGATTATGAACGGCATCGCTCTGCACGGCGGCCTGGTGCCTTACGGCGCGACCTTCCTGATCTTTATGGAGTACATGCGCAACTCAATTCGCATGGCGTCGTTGATGGGTCAGCAGGTCATCTACGTGTTTACCCACGACTCCATCGGCCTGGGTGAAGACGGCCCGACCCACCAACCCATTGAGCAATTGACTAGCCTGCGCACTACTCCGAACCTGAACACTTGGCGTCCCTGCGATGCGGTGGAAACCGCTGCCGCCTGGGATGCCGCGCTCAAACGCCACTCGGGCCCCACGGCGCTGGTACTCTCACGCCAGAACCTGCCCCACCAGCAGCGTACGAAAGCACAGTTGGCAGCGATTCAGAACGGGGCGTACGTACTGAAAGATAGTGAAGGCACACCCGAGCTGATTCTGATTGCCACCGGTTCAGAAGTCGCCCTGGCAATGGACGCCGCAGCGGAACTGGAGCAGCAGGGCAAGGCGATACGCGTGGTCTCCATGCCGTCAGCCTACCGCTTTAACGGCCAAGACGCCGAGTATCGTGAAAGCGTACTGCCTAAGGCGGTGACCAAGCGTATCGCTATCGAAGCGGCTCACGCCGACTACTGGTACAAGTACGTGGGTCTGGACGGCCGCGTGATCGGTATGACGACTTACGGTGAATCCGCGCCAGCAGGAGATTTGTTCAAACACTTTGGCTTTACCGTCGACAACGTAGTCAAACAAGCCAACGAACTACTCGGCTAAGCCATGCCAGCACTGAGTGGCTTTCTATGGCTGATTAGCTACTGGTTGATCGGGGAAGCGGTGATTCACTTCACCGCTTTGCCGATCTCGTCGGGCGTGATTGGCATGTTGTTGCTGTGCGCAACGCTGGCCGTCCGTGGGCGAGTACCCTCCAGTATTGCGGCTGCCGCTCAGCCGTTGATCGGGCTACTCGCCATGCTGATCATGCCCGGCGTGGTTGGGGTGTTTTTTATCGCGGGTGAGTTAGCCGGGCAGTGGACGGCTATTCTTATCGCCTTAATACTGGGCACACTTCTTAGCGTGATGACCACGTTGTGGCTACTCAAACGGCTTATCGGGCAGTCAAGTGACCCCTAATACGTTGCTGGACGTATTGACCGCCACCCCGCTGTTTGCGGTGGGGTTAACGCTATCCGCCTATCTCGCTGGGAGCCGCCTTTTTCAGCGTTTGAAACGTCCTTCGTGGCTACCCGCTATTTTGATAGCGTCACTGCTGTTAGCAGGTGCCCTGGCACTGCTAGGACTGCCTTACACCACCTATCAGCAAGACGCCAGCTGGTTAACGGTGCTACTCGGACCCGCCACGGTGGCGCTCGGCATGCCGCTTTATCAGCAGCTACCGCGTATCGCTGAGTTATGGCGCCCGCTGACGATTTGTTTGCCTGTGGCCGCCTCGCTGGCAGCTTTCTACGCGCTGGCGATTGCCTGGCTACTGGGCAGCTCCGATACGATTCTCGCCTCCATTGCCGCTAAGTCAGTGACCGCGCCTATCGCTATCGGCATTACCGAGCAGTTAGGAGGCACGGCCGCCCTGCTGCTGGGGGCGCTGTTGGTCACCGGCGTAATCACGATACCCTTCGTCAGCCTCGCGGCGCGTCTGTTGCATATCAATGACGAGCGCTTGATCGGTTTTGCCCTGGGCCTGAACGGCCATGCGATCGGTACGGTAAGAGCCTTTGAGATTAGCCCCACGGCGGGTGCTTTCGCTTCCCTGGGCATGAGCCTGACGGGCATTTTCACCGCGGTGTTACTGCCGCTCGCCTGGCGGTTGATCAGCATGGGCAGCTAACAAGCAAAGATGCCGGGAAAGAATCGCTGGCTGAAATACGTTACTATCGGTGGGTCTCTACGCCCCTTTTTTTGTTTCACTTTTAAGAGCCAATCGTCTGCATGGCTAATTCCGCCCCTAGGTATCGCATTGCCATTAACGGTTACGGACGCATTGGCCAATGCGTGCTGCGGGCGCTCGTCGAGCGGCACCACCCAGAGCTTGAGGTGGTCGCCATTAATGAGCTCTCCGACCTTGCGACGATCACCTATTTAACCCGCTACGACACGACTCATGGCCGCTTTCCCAGCGACGTCGATAGCGACGGTCAGGACCTTATCGTCAATGGCCAGCGCATCCAGGTGCTGTGCGAACAAGACCCTCGCCAGCTACCGTGGAAAGCGCTTGATGTGGATCTGGTGCTGGAGTGTTCCGGCAGCTTTAAAGACCGCGCCACCGCCGAGCTGCACCTAGCCGCAGGCGCTAAACGGTTGCTGTTTTCCCAACCTGCGGAAAATGACGTCGATGCCACCATTGTGTGGGGCATCAATGAAGGCGAGCTAGCGCTTTCCCAGCGTATTCTGTCTGCCGCTTCGTGCACCACCAATTGTTTAGTGCCGCTGTTGACCGTTCTGGATGAAGCCCTCGGCCTTGAGCACGGCGTCACCACGACGATTCATTCGGCAATGAACGATCAGCCGGTGATTGATGCCTATCACCAAACCGACCTACGCCTAACCCGCTCGGCAATGCACTCGATTGTCCCGGTAGACACCGGCCTGGCACTCGGCATTAGCCGCTTAATGCCCAGTCTAGCGGGCCGCTTTGAGTGCTTACACGTGCGCGTCCCCACGATTAACGTTTCGGCCATGGACGTCGCCCTAACCGTCAACCGCGACACCCACCGCGACGCCGTGAATGCGCTGCTTCGCAACGCTAGCCAGCAGCGCTTAAAAGGCGTGCTCGGCTATACTGAAGCGCCGATGGCGTCGGTTGATTTTAATCACGACCCTCACTCAGGCATCCTCGATGCGACACAAACCCGGGTGGCTGGCAAACGCCTTATCAAGCTACTTTGCTGGTTCGATAACGAGTGGGGGTTCGCTAACCGAATGCTGGATATTAGCCAGCGGCTAGCCAGGCTTTCGACACAGACGTAACCTGTTTGCATTATCTGTTTATATTGAGTTCAACGGCATAAACACGAGGAAACCGCTTCCATGAAAGTTAAAAAGATGACTGACCTTCCCTTGGAAGGACAACGCGTGCTGATCCGTGAAGATTTGAATGTGCCCATCAAACACGGCCGCGTCTCTAGCGACGCCCGCCTGCGAGCCGCTCTGCCAACTATCCAGGCGGCCATAGAGGCTGGCGCGAAAGTGATGCTGATGAGCCATTTAGGTCGCCCTACCGAAGGTGAGCCCGAGGATGAATTTTCCCTCGCGCCAGTGGCCGATCATCTTAGTGAACTGCTAGGTCGGCCGGTACCGTTGATTAAAGCGTATCTTGGCGAAACGCTGGACCTTGCCAACGGTGATGTCGTGTTGCTGGAAAACGTGCGCTTTAATAGCGGCGAGAAAAATGACGATGAGCAGCTTTCGAAACAGTACGCCGCACTGTGCGATATCTTTGTGATGGACGCGTTCGGTACCGCCCACCGCGCCCAGGCTTCCACTCATGGGGTAGCGCGTTTTGCCCCCAGCGCCTGTGCAGGACCTTTGCTTGCCCAAGAGCTGGATGCCCTTGAAAAAGCGCTGGCGCATCCGGCCCGGCCCATGGCAGCCATTGTTGGTGGCTCGAAGGTGTCTACCAAGCTGGATGTGCTGACCTCACTGGCGGATAAGTGCGATCAACTGATTGTCGGCGGCGGTATCGCCAACACCTTTATTGCCGCCGCAGGCTACAACGTGGGTAAATCGCTCCATGAAGCCGATTTAATCGGTCAAGCGAAAGCACTGATGGAAAAGGTCTCTATTCCATTGCCCACTGATGTCGTGGTGGCCACAGAGTTCTCCGAATCGGCGGAAGCCGTGGTCAAGCCGGTCGATCAAGTAGCTGACGACGAGATGATTCTAGATATCGGCCCGGAAACTGCCGCTCACTTGGCCAGCATGCTCAAAAACGCCGGCACCATCTTGTGGAACGGCCCCGTCGGTGTCTTTGAAATTGATCAGTTTGGTAAAGGCACCCAGGTGATCGCCGAGGCCATCGCCGATAGCGCGGGTTTCTCTATTGCTGGTGGCGGCGATACGTTAGCGGCGATTGATAAATATGCGATTGCGGATCGTGTTTCGTACATTTCTACCGGCGGCGGTGCCTTTCTTGAGTATGTCGAAGGCAAGCAGTTACCTGCCGTCGCGGCACTCGAAGCCGCTGCCAAACGCGGTTAACATTGCGCGACTTGGATCTAACCGCTCATCACTGTTCACACTGACAGCTCAATCTTCACAACCCAGTCTCTACAACATAGATAAGGTAACTTCATGGCTTTGATCAGCATGCGCCAGATGCTCGACCACGCCGCCGAATACGGTTACGGCATTCCGGCGTTCAACGTCAACAACCTTGAGCAGATGCGCGCCATCATGGAAGCTGCGGATGCGACCGACTCACCGGTCATTGTGCAAGCCTCTGCCGGTGCACGTAAGTATGCGGGGGCACCTTTCCTGCGCCATCTGATTTTGGCGGCTGTTGAAGAGTTTCCACATATTCCTGTGGCCATGCATCAGGATCACGGCACCAGCCCTGCGGTTTGCCAGCGCTCTATTCAGCTTGGATTTTCCTCCGTGATGATGGATGGCTCGCTGGGTGAAGATGGCAAAACGCCAACCGACTATGACTATAATGTCAACGTGACTCGGCGCACGGTAGAAATGGCACACGCCTGTGGCGTTTCCGTTGAAGGCGAGCTGGGCTGCCTAGGCAGCCTGGAAACCGGCATGGCCGGTGAGGAAGACGGTATCGGCGCTGAAGGCAAGCTGGATAGGGAGCAAATGCTTACCGACCCGGAAGAAGCCGCAGAGTTTGTTAAAGCCACTCACGTAGACGCTCTAGCGATTGCCATTGGCACCAGCCATGGCGCTTACAAATTCACCCAGCCACCCACGGGCGATACACTGTCTATTCAGCGTATTAAAGATATCCACGCGCGCATTCCAGACACACACTTGGTCATGCACGGCTCGTCTTCTGTTCCCCAGGAGTGGCTGGCAGTCATTAACCAGTACGGCGGCGAGATCCCCGAAACGTATGGCGTACCGGTGTCAGAAATTGTCGAAGGTATCAAGCACGGCGTGCGTAAGGTGAATATCGATACGGACCTACGCTTGGCGTCTACCGGCGCGGTGCGCCGCTTCCTGGCCGAGAACCCGTCTGAATTCGACCCCCGTAAGTTCTTTAAAGAGACCGTTACCGCGATGCGCGATCTATGTATCGCTCGCTACGAAGCTTTTGGTGCGGCTGGTAACGCCAGTAAGATTAAGCCAATCAGCCTGGAAGAGATGTTCCTGCGCTATGAGCGCGGCGAACTGGCTCCCAAGGTAAAATAAGCGAATCATTGTCAGACTCTCGAAAAAGACGACCCGCCGGTCGTCTTTTTTACCTAGTGCTGACGTTATTCACGTATCGTCGCTGCTATCTTGGCTGTTCTCTGCTTCGCTGCTATTGATGGCATTCTGAGTACTGCCGGTGCCTCCTGTGCCAGCATCGGGGCTTCTTTCTTCATCGTCTGAAGACTCAGACTCAGATGTCATATCTTCTTCGCCGCTATTATTTGCCTCGTCTTGGCGTTTTACCGATCCGGCTTTAATGCCGTACGTCTCTTCTAGCGCCTCGTCATTGAGCGGCTCGTGCTGCTCACCCTCTGATGCGTGGTTATCAGCAAACACCTGACCAGTGGTGGTTAACAAAACAGCACTTAGTGCGAAAGGTAAAATCCAGGGGGTCAAACGCATGGTACGGACTCCATTTTTTTAGTTAGGAAAGCAGAGTTTATCCCTACTCGCTCTTTAGCGCAGCTTGGCCGTTCTAACGCTAGCACGACTGCATGTCTTGACACTCTAAGGCACACAGTCGTCGCCACCAAAATGCGTATAGCGAATTAAGCTGGCTCAACAACGCCACGCTGGCAAGTAAAAAATAATAAAACAGTGTTCACAAATAGCGTAAAATCCCGTTCAATAGTCGTATGGTTGGTTTTAACTAACACTGGCAGCGCTTGAGCCGCTGCAAGGACACGCAATGCCGCTCCCACTTTTGCTCTTTGACTGTGATGGCACGCTCGTCGATAGCGAACCGCTTTTAGCCGAAGAAATGGCCATTGGGTTGAATTCAGTGGGACTGCCTTTTGCGCCTACTGACTATCTTGGCGAATTTCGTGGCGCGCGTTTTCGACGTATAGTCGCCGAACTGCAACAGCGTTACAGAGTGGTGGACGCCGACCAGCTTGAACGCATGGAAATGACCATGCGCGCCAATTTAGCCACGAGACTCGCCCAGGAGCTGACCACGATACCCGGCGCTTATGAAGCGTTAGATACTCTGTCGGCCTATCCCAGCGCTGTGGTTTCCAACGGCCCGGAAAACAAGATTCACACGGCCTTGGCGACCACCGGGCTTAGCCACTATTTTGGCAACCGCTTGTTCAGCGGCTATACCGCCAATTGTTGGAAACCTGAGCCCTGTCTACATTTGTACGCAGCGAGTATCATGGGTTATGAAGCGCGTGATTGTATCGCCATTGATGACGCCTTAGTCGGGGTTCGTGCCGCTCTCAAAGCGGGGATGACGGTCATCCACTTAAATCGTTTTCCCGATGCCGAAGAAACCCCCGAAGAAGCTATTATGATCAGTAACATGTATCAGTTACCCGCAGTGGTAGAGCGACTTACGCGTGAATATTGGCAACCCCCCGTGCCTCAACATTCAACAGGAGGATAATCATGGCCTCTTTACGCGACCAACTGGGCGGGCTGGTGTACTCCACCGAACATGGTAAAACCTGCCCTGTATGCCGAGAAGCGCTCGAAGCGTGCCGCTGCGGTGATGCGAGTGAGCAGGCGCGTTTGGCGACGCTTGATGGCGTAGTACGCATACGTCGCGAAACCAGCGGACGCAAAGGCAAAGGCGTTACCACCGTCAGCGGAATTCCCCTACCAAGCGATGAGCTAAAACGCTTGGCTAAAACGCTTAAAAAGCGGTGTGGAACAGGTGGGGCAGTTAAAGAGGGTATTATTGAGATTCAAGGCGACCACCGCGATACCCTACGTCAAGAGCTCACCAGCCTCGGCTACCGGGTCAAACTCGCCGGGGGTTAAACTTCGTCCACACCATGACTTATCGTTGGATGAGTCTCTATAGAGCAAGGCACTGCAATGGCTTGGCTGGAATATTTGCTACCGCTAATTTTTTTATTCCCCATGGCAGCAATGGGCAGCATTGTTTTAGCGCTGCGCAGCCTGCACGATGCCCGTGTTCACTCGCCTTTTAAAGCACCGCTTCATGAGCCAGGGCAAGCATTGCGTAAACGCCTTGACCAAGCCTTCTCTAGTCTGTTTTTGAATGGCGCACTAGGGCCTATCATTAGTCTGGCGCCGCTGGTATATGGCATGGGTCGGATGCTGTTTGTCGAGCGGCAGGACTGGGTTGAGTGGGCCCTTTATGGCCTGCTCAGCACGCTACTCGTACTGATGTTCTCGCTCCTTTTGGTGCGCGATTATCAGCGTATCCGTCGGCTTAAGCTAGGCTTAGCCTGCGAGCTGGCCGTTGGCCAGGAATTGGAGCGCCTCATACGCCCCGAGTCGCACCCGTACTATGTGTTTCATGATGTACCCACCGATAGCTTTACCATTGATCATGTCGTCGTCACGCCTCATGGCGTGTTTGTGGTTGAAACACGGGCTAGAACACTTGCCATTGGCAGCGATGGCAATGAGCTAAACACGGTGACGGTGGAGCGCGAGCGGTTGCGCTTTCCACATTGGCAAGAGCGCCGACCGCTGCACAAAACACGACAGGGCGTCAGCTGGCTTTCCCAGTGGCTGGAGCGTCGCTGTGGGGTCCCCGTCCCTGTACGAGGTGTGCTAGCACTGCCAGGTTGGAAAATAGATAACAGCGAGGCCGCCTCGGACATTCTGGTCGTCAGCGGCGATACGCTAGCCAAGCAGTTAACCGAGCTGACGCCCGGCCCCCTTAGCGACGTCATACACGATAAGGTCATTAATGTGCTGCTTGAGCGCGCCAGATTGATGGAGTTGAAGCACCTAAGCCAACCGTCGGTGTAACGGTCGACTTAATTACCGCGCAGGCGCCCACCCATTTCCTGAGCCAGATCCACTGCATAGTGGTCCGTCATTCCCCCGATGAAGTCCAACATCCGCCGGTAGCTATCGTAAAGGGGCCAAGAGGGTAACGGGGTATTTTCACCGATAAGGGCCAGTACACGCTGATGCTTAAACGATGAATGGCCGGTATGGTGGAGTTCATGAGCAGCGCCTATAAAGGCTTCGAGAAGAATCCCCAGCGTCGTGTAGGCGCCAATTTCTAACTTGGCCTTGCGCTCATTTTGAAAAATACGCTCTCGGGCTAATTGTTTGGCTGCTCGCACTCCCCAACCTAAATCCGGGTGGCATAGTTCTAGTAAGTCATCACTAAGCGTTCCATTCAATAGAGCCTGCTCATGCTGTACGAATACGGCCCCCACTTCGTTGACCGCACGCTCCATGGCAGCACCACGCAATAGCGCAATACGCCGACGTTGAGAGACTTGTCGCTGCTCCATCTCGGCGTACTCGGGTGGAAACTCACCGGCAACCTGTCGCAAAATCTCGACCACTTCCTCGTAGCGCAGGATATCCATTTCTAAGCCGTCTTCCAGATCCAGCAGGGCGTAGCAGATATCATCTGCCGCCTCGACCAGCCATGCCAGCGGGTGGCGACACCAGCGCTGTTCGCCTTGGGGCAGTAAACCCACCGCTTCAGCCACTTCTTTGAGCAACGCCTGCTCGGACTGGTAAGCGCCGAATTTACCTTCTCGCCCGCTATAACGCACCGTCCAAGGGTATTTCAGCAGCGTGCCAAGTGTCGCTGCCGACAATCGCATACCGCCATTAAACTGGTTATATTCGATCTGGGTAATCACCCGAAAGCCCTGCGCATTGCCCTCGTAGGTCAGCAAGTCTTTGCGCTCAGCATCTGATAGCCCTTCTAGCAAGCCACTGCTCTGAGCACGTTGAAACCAGTCACGGATTGCATACTCACCGGCGTGCCCAAAAGGGGGATTGCCAATATCATGCCCCAGGCATGCCGTTTGTATAATCACGCCAAGATCGGCGGGCGTGATCCATTCAGGCAGGCGATCGCGCAGTAGCTCACCGACAATCATGCCCAAGGAGCGGCCTACACAGCCAACTTCTAGCGAATGAGTTAGACGAGTGTGGATATGATCGTTTTCGGTTAGCGGATGCACCTGGGTCTTACGCCCAAGGCGCCTAAACGAGCCTGAGAAAACAATTCGGTCGTGATCCTTATGAAACGGGCTGCGACCGATTTCACGGGTACTTGTTGAGCGTTGATCGTGAAGACGACGTGGGGAGAGTAACTGTTCCCAGCGCATCTGAGTCATGGGCATTCCTCCTTGAGGAGTGCATTTTGACATAAAACACCAGAAAACCGCACGTTAGTTAATATGGCTCTTACCGTAAGCGCAGTGTGGCGATCTGGATTTGTCTTTGCGGGCGCAGCAGCGCGGCAATCTGAGGTTATCTGTCGTTGCGAGCGTAGCGTGGCGATCTCAGGGGTGGTGCCACCGCAGGTCGAGATGGCCGCGTCGCTGCGCGCCTCGCCATGACAAGCGGTGGGCACTTTTCTTTCAGGCAACAAAAAACCCAGCCGATTGGCTGGGTTTTTCGTTCAATAAGTGCCTGACGATGACCTACTCTCGCATGGGGAGACCCCACACTACCATCGGCGCTAAGCGGTTTCACTACTGAGTTCGGCAAGGGATCAGGTGGTTCACGCTCGCTATGGTCGTCAGGCGTAACTGGCGATGTATATCATGCTGGC
>NZ_JAWJUW020000028.1:0-32218 GCF_033052795.2 Halovibrio sp. HP20-59 | reverse complement strand
AAGCGAAACTACGAAAGCATGGTGGCCTTAGCTTGTGGTTTTTTATGGCTGCCCATGTGAAACGTCAACAGGCCCTAACGTTTATCAGCTGCGTTTAGCCTGATGCTTTTCCCACCATTGGCCCAGCCGGATCCGGCGACGGGCAAAAAACCGGTAACCGGCGTTCATTAAGCCGCGCACGCCCGGCAAGCAAGATAGCCACATTAGCCGCCGGTAGCCCAATACAGCATAGAGGGCACGGCTGGCATCCATGCCGACATACCATTCCTGTTGACTATCGCGTAAGTGTAACTGGCCCATCATGGCAGCGAATTCCTGGCCGTACGCTTGGGCATCAAAATGTTCGTCTTGAATATCCACCAGCTGAATATGTTCACGGTGGCGATGCTTTTCTAGCCAAGCGACTTCTTGGCGGCAGAAAGGGCAGTGGCCGTCGTGAAATAGAATCACGGGTGGGGCAGCATGTAGCGGCGAAAAGCGGTTCATCTTGGCTCCTGTTGGTCGTAGCCAACGGTATGGCACGTTTGACCATAGCCGGGCGACGTTTCAAGTTGCGTTAAAAATTGTTCAGCTTGCTGGTGCATGGCCTCGCGTTTTTCAGCGGACATGCGGTTTAGCGAGCCATAAATTAGCTTCATGCGCGGGTTCTTACTCAGGTGCTCAGCGTTCGTTTCGAGAAAGTGCCAGTAAAGGCTATTGAACGGGCAGGCGTTGGCCCCGGTGACTTGTTTGGGCGAGTAACGACAGTGCTGGCAATGATCGGACATTTTGTCGATATACTTGCCTGAGGCGCAGTAGGGCTTAGAGCCCATTAGTCCGCCGTCTCCGTGCAGCACCATTCCCAGCGTGTTAGGCAATTCCACCCATTCGCTCGCATCGGCATAAACCGCTAAATACCAGTCGCATAGTGCTTCGGGTTTAACACCGCACAGCAAGGCAAAATTGCCAGTGACCATCAGGCGTTGAATATGGTGGGCATAGCTGTTGTCGATGGTCATTTGGATGGCGCGCTGAAGGCAGCGCATATCGGTATCCGCATTCCAATAAAACGCCGGTAAGTCGCGCTGAAAGCCCAGCCGGTTGTTACGCTTGTAGGCAGGCATTTGCGTCCAATAAAGCCCACGGACATACTCACGCCAGCCAAGAATCTGACGAATAAACCCTTCGACGGCGTTAATCGGCGCTTCGCCTGCGTAGTAACGCTGCTCGGCGGCTGCGCAGACTTCATGCGGCGACAGCAGGCCGATGTTCATCGCCGCTGAAAGCCGCGAGTGATACAAGTAGGGCGCCGAATCGCTGATCGCATCTTGGTAGCGGCCAAAATGGGGTAGGCTGTGACGCATAAAATGCTCAAGATCCACCAACGCCTGACGGCGGGTAACCGGCAGGTTGAAGTGTTCCAGGTTGCCCATGTGGTCGCTAAAGTGGCGCTTTGCATCGACCAGTGCGGCCTGGGTGATCGCATCGTGGCGATGCTTAGGTAGCTCAGGGAAATCGAGTGCCGCTTTGATAGGCTGGCGATTATCGTGATCGAAGTTCCACTGGCCGCCCGCGGGTTCATCACCCTCCATTAAGAGTCCGGTTCGCTTGCGCTGTTCGCGGTAAAAATATTCCAGGCGCAGCTGTTTGCGGCCTTCGGCCCATTGGGCAAAGTCATCAGGCGTGGTGAAAAAGCGGTCGTCCTCGAGCAGCCGCCAGGGAGGGTTAGCGTCGCTGCGCTGTTGCATTGCCTCCCAAAGGCGCCACTCTCCGGGTCGAGTAACGCGTATTTCATCGCAGCCATACTGTTGCGCGATTCGTTCGGCTTCGTCGATGAGGGAGTGGGTGTTATCGGCGTCGTCCAACGCGCTGTAATGTACTTGAAAGCCTTTCTCGCGCAGCGCCTGGGCAAAGTGACGCATGGCCGCTAAAAAGAGACCAATTTTGTGTATATGATGAGGCACATAGCGCGCTTCCTCCGCAACTTCGCACAGCACGATCACCGCATTGGCGGGCGCCTCTTGTAGCGTGGCTAGCGAAAATGATAGCTGATCGCCGAGCACCAAAAGCAGGGGCTTGGACATGATTTGGCCTATAGTTATACAAATGATATCAATAGTATAACTTTATGCCGCCCTTTGGCTAAAAAGTGGTAAGATTTATTTAGTTATTTATGTTTTGAGATGCTGAAGTCTGTGTGGCTGAGGTGCTGAGTGACTGGATTTCTGAGCAGCTTAAGTTTTTTTAGGAGCAAGGTTAATGACTGAGAATGTCGTCAAGGATCAGCCGGGCACAGGACGCTTGGCGCATGCCCCCAGCGATCATCCGCCGGTGCCGCGCGCTAAAGTAGGCGTTGTGCTAGCAAATTTAGGTACCCCGGATGCTACCGACTATTGGTCAATGCGGCGTTACTTAAGCGAATTTCTGTCTGATAAACGGGTAGTCGACTATGCCGGTTGGAAATGGCAACCGCTGCTACAGCTGATTATTTTGACCAAGCGGCCGTTCTCATCGGGCAAAGCGTACCGAAGCATCTGGAATAATGAGAAAAACGAAAGCCCGCTGTTGACGACGACGCGCGCCCAGACCGAGAAGATGACCGCGCGTTTAAAAGCACTTTACGGTGATGATGTCGAAGTCGACTTCTGTATGCGCTACGGCAATCCTTCGACTAAGAGTGTGTTGACGCGTTTGAAAGAGAAGGGCTGCGAGCGCATTGTGTTTTTTCCGCTCTACCCGCAATACGGCTCGCCGACCACGGCAACAGCGAACGACGAAGCCTTTCGCACCTTAATGAAAATGAAATGGCAGCCTTACATCCGTACGGTACCCGCTTATTTTGAACACCCTGCTTACATCCAGGCGCTGGCCAATTCGGTGCAAGAGGCTTACGACGGTTTCTCAACACGCCCCACCAAGTTGGTCGCTAGTTACCATGGCGTTCCTGAGCGCTATTTGCTGGAAGGCGACCCTTACCACTGCCAATGTCAGAAAACCACGCGATTACTGCGCGAGACATTAGGTTTTAGCAAAGAAGAAGTGGATACCGCGTTTCAATCGCAGTTCGGTCCTGAGAAGTGGGTAGGTCCGCAAACGGTAAAACACGTTGCTGAGTTGGCTGAGCAAGGTCACAAGCACATTGCGATTATGTCGCCCGCTTTCTCATCCGACTGCGTGGAAACTCTGGAAGAGGTCGAAGAGGAGATCCACGATAGCTTTATGGAAGCAGGGGGGGAAACGTTTAGCTACATCCCCTGCCTGAACGACCGTGACGACCACATTGAGGCATTGCTCGCTGTCATCAATAATGAATTAGCCGGGTGGCTAACAACGCCCTAATTTTCGGTGGCTTTTAATATCCATGGTTTTTAACCTCAGCCGCAACGCGATGTTAATCGCTTGCGGCTGTTTGCGTTTAAGCGTTTGACTGGTCAGACAAAATGGCTTGTTATAAGGTATGTATCAATAGAATCACTATTATTCAACGCTGACATGTCAGTGGCAAGGCACGATGCCAACGGCTCTCGCCTTTGATTTGAAGGCGCTGTCTTTAGTTTTTAGGAGATTTCGCTAGATGCAACTTGCCGTGTTAATGGGGTTTTTGCTGGCTGCGTCGTCGCCGTTGCTGCACTCTTGGTTTGGTCAGCGCACTAGCCTTGTTCTGGCGCTATTCCCAGCGGGGTTGGCGGCATGGCTGGTATTCCAAGCCCCTGACGTAATGGAAAACGGCAGCCTCCTTTTAGCGTGGCAGTGGGTCCCATCGCTGGGTATCAGTCTCACCTTCCTATTAGATGGTTTATCGCTCCTCTTCGGGCTGTTGATTACCGTCATTGGCGCCTGCGTGCTGGTTTATGCGGGTGGTTATCTGAAAGATCATCCCGATCTCGCTCGGTTTCATATCGCCTTAGTCGCTTTTATGGTCTCAATGCTGGGGCTGGTGTTGGCGGATGGGCTGTTTACCCTGTTTATTTTCTGGGAGCTCACCAGCTTTACCTCCTATTTGCTGATTGGCTTTAATCATAGCGATATTGAAGCGCGTAAATCCGCTCGGCAGGGCTTGTTTGTGACTGTCGGCGGTGGTTTAGCCTTAATGGCTGGACTGGTACTTTTGGGAATTGCTAGCGGCAGCTGGTCGCTGGCGGAGATGCTGAGCGACGACGCGGACCTACGCGAGCACGCGCTTTATACGCCAATGCTTATTTGTTTGCTATTGGCGGCCTTTACCAAATCGGCACAGTTTCCGTTTCATTTTTGGTTGCCCAACGCCATGGCGGCGCCTACGCCGGTCTCCGCTTATCTGCACTCTGCAACGATGGTGAAGGCAGGCATTTATCTACTTGCACGCCTGCACCCCGAACTTGGCGGCACGGCACTGTGGGTGGGTATTCTCTCCGTGGTCGGTGCGACCACGATGCTAGTGGGGGCTTTCTTAGCGATTCAGCACACCAATATCAAAAAGCTGCTTGCTTACTCGACCATTATGGCGCTGGGCACGCTGACGATGCTATTGGGCATCGGTGGCGAGTACGCGATGACCGCTTTTGTTACTTTTCTTTTGGCGCATTCGCTATATAAAGGGGCGCTGTTTATGGTGGCTGGGATACTGGATCACGAAACCGGTACCAAAGATGTCACCCAAATGGGCGGGCTAAGATCGGTAATGCCTATTACCGCGACAATCGCTTTGGTTGCCGCTCTCTCTTTTGCCGGGGTGCCGCCGCTACTCGGTTTTATCGGTAAAGAGTTGATGCTCGAATCGGTACTAGGCGCCGATCGCTTCCGAATGCTACTGGTGGTATTTGCCTTTATCGCCGCTGTATTGACCATTGCGGTCGCTTTTATTGTGGCGTTACGGCCCTTTTATGGTAAGCGACATCAAACCCCACTTGAGCCTCATGAAGCCCCGCTAAGCATGTTAGTGGGCCCGGCGCTGCTCGCCTTGGGCTCGCTCTTGCTAGGTCTAGCGCCTGCCTTGCTAGGTGCCGATGCGCTATTAACGTCGACCGCGACTTCCATTGCTGGCCAAACTACCGAGGTGGCGCTGTCGCTGTGGTACGGCGTCAATATTGCGCTGATCATGTCAATTGTGAGTCTAGGCATAGGTTTCTGGCTGTTTAAACGCTGGGATAGCGTCCGCGGCAGGCTGTCTATTTTAAGCCCGGTCATGCGCCATGGCCCCGAAGCGGGCTATGAAAGTATGATGAATGGCATTGTGTATTTATCCGAGTGGCAGACACGCTTATTGCAAAACGGCTACATGCGTAACTACATCCTAGTGATGTTAATCACACTGATCGCGCTAATTAGTAATTCAATTCTACTGCGCCACTCGCCGCAATTTGCCTTTGATCTGGATGTTCGCTTCCACGAGGCGGCCGTCGTCGGCTGCATGTCAATGGGGGCGCTGTTTGCAACCATCTCTCGCTCGCGACTCGGCGCCGTCGTGTCCGTCGGCGTCATGGGCTTTTCCATCGCGCTGATCTTTATTCTCTTTAGTGCGCCAGACCTTGCGATTACCCAACTGCTGGTAGAAACCCTGACGGTCATTTTGCTGGTGCTGGTATTGTTCCGCCTGCCGCGCTTTTCCAACCTCTCGACCAGTTTTGAGCGCATACGCGATGGCATCGTGGCCGCCACGATGGGGATTTTAATTTGTATGTTGATCATGACATCGTGGAGCATTCAGCAGTTTGAACCGATCTCGACCTACATGATTGAGAACAGTGTACCGTTGGCTCACGGTCTCAATATCGTTAACGTTATTTTGGTGGACTATCGTGCCCTGGATACGTTGGGCGAGATGTTCGTGCTGGCGCTTGCCGCGATCGGCGTTATCGCCATGCTAAAGCTACGTCATGGAGAAGGGCTCCATAACGAGAACGGCAATGGCAAAAATGGCGAGAAACGCAACGCTGCCATTACCAAGGAGCCTTACGATGGTTAAGTCAGGCACGATTATTCTCAATACCGCCGCGCGCTTACTCATGCCCCTGCAACTGCTGTTTTCAGTCTTTTTGTTGCTTAGAGGGCATGACGAGCCAGGCGGCGGTTTCATCGCTGGCCTTGTGGCGGCGGGGGCGTTTACGCTTTATCTGTTTGCCTTTGGGGTCAGTGCTACCAAAGAAGTGCTGCGTATGGTCGACCCTCGCGACCTGATCGGTATTGGTTTGCTGTTGGGAATGATTTCGGTGTTGCCAGCATGGTTTATGGGTCAACCATTTTTGACCGCCCAGTGGTGGACAATTCCAATTATCGACTTTAAAGCCTCAACACCGCTGATTTTTGATATTGGGGTTTATTTTGCGGTGCTGGGTTCCGTCACTGGTATGGTGATGTCGTTAATGGAGGTCGACAAGGATGAACCTTGAGTTAATAGGAGGCCCCACATGGAACCGTTAATGGCGCTAGCGATCGGCCTGCTTTACGCGACGGCTATTTTTATGATGCTGCGTCGCTCTATCGTCAAGCTTGTGATTGGTTTGATGCTGTTGTCTAACGCCGCCAATTTGCTAATTTTTACCACCGCCGGTATGACGCGCGGAGCGCCGCCGTTGATCCCGGAGGGTATGACGCAGCCCCTAGGCGAGGTCGCAGACCCTTTGCCGCAAGCGGTGGTGCTAACGGCTATCGTGATTGCCTTTGGGGTACTGGCATTCGCGGTGGTGTTGATACGGCGTGCCTATGAAGTCGTCAAGGCTGATGATCTCGACAAGATGAAGGATACCGATACGTGAGGCCCGAAGTTGCTCTTCCCGTCCTCTTGCCGTTGCTAACAGGGGCTATCTCGTTGCTGTTCTGGCGCTCGCGCGCCATGCAGCGTTTTTTAGTCGTGGCCGGTACTGTCGCGCTGTTCATTGTCAGCCTTTGGCTGTTTATATCGACGTTGTCGGAAGGCTACGTCACCATGCAAATGGGCAGCTGGCCAGCGCCCTTCGGGATTACCTTAATTGCCGACTTGCTAAGTGCCGTGATGGTACTGATGACCGCCATTATCGGTCTAGCCATGGGCATTTACTCGCTGGCGACAACGGGCCGTGGTCATGAAAAGTTTGGCTATTATCCATTGATGCACCTGCTGCTTGCCGGGGTAATGGGGGCATTTTTAACCGGCGATATCTTCAACCTTTATGTATGGTTTGAGGTGATGCTGGTAGCCTCTTTCGCGCTGCTGATTCTGGGGGGTGAGCGCGCCCAGATGGAAGGGGCGATCAAATACGTTACCTTGAACCTGCTGGCATCGGTTATTTTTCTGACGGCGGTGGGGCTGCTTTACGGTATGGTGGGCACGCTCAACATGGCCGATATCGCACTACGGATGGAAGCGGCGGAGCACACCGGCATGGTCGAAGTGCTGGCAATCATGTTTATGGTCGCGTTTGGTATCAAGGCAGCGGCCTTTCCGCTGTTCTTTTGGCTACCGGCCTCCTACCACACACCGCCGGTGGCGGTTTCGGCGCTGTTTGCAGGGCTGCTGACCAAGGTGGGCGTTTATGCGCTGTTTCGAGTCTTTACGTTAATGTTTGATCAGACCATGGGCTATCTGCAGGATATTATGCTCTGGGGCGCTGCTCTTACCATGGTCACAGGGGTGCTTGGCGCTGCCGCTCAATATGAGTTCAGGCGTATCTTGTCATTCCACATCGTCAGCCAAATTGGCTATATGATACTAGGCTTAGCACTGTATACCCCCTTGGCGATTGCTGGCGGTGTGTTTGCCATTGTGCATAACATGGTGGTGAAGACCAACCTGTTCTTAATTAGTGGTATTACCCACCGTTTACAGGGCACCTACCAGCTTAAAAAAATGGGCGGGCTATACCGCGAGCGCCCCTGGTTGGCGGTTGGCTTCTTTTTCTCGGCCTTCTCTTTGGCGGGTATTCCGCCGCTTTCCGGCTTTTTTGCCAAGTTGGTCATTGTGCGCGCGGGCCTTGAAGCCGAAGCCTATGTCGTTACCGGGATAGCCTTAGCGGTGGGGTTCATGACCCTCTACTCCATGGTGAAAATTTGGAATGAGGTGTTTTGGAAGTCGCTACCCGAAGATAACCACGTGCCTGAAACCGCCACACCGACTGGCGACGATGAGCGCCTGATAAGGCCAAGCCTGTGGATGATGTATTTGCCAGTCATGTTGCTGGCCATGGCATCACTGCTGATTGGGATCTTTGCAGAACCCATGATGTGGGTAATGACGACTATTAGTGACCAGCTCCTTTCGCCATCGGGCTACATCGAAGCGGTACTGGGGGCATCAGCCAGTATTGAAGGCGCATTGCTTGAACCCTTATCAGCAGAGGCTGAAGAAGCCGTTAGGGAGAAGACACCATGACGGGAGCCATTTGGAACCTGCTGTTAGGGTTGGCGTGGGTATTGTTAAGCGGTGACTTCAGCGGCCTAAACCTTCTGGTCGGGATGGTATTTGGCTACATAACGCTGATATTGATCGAACCCCAGCTCGACGCCTTAAAAGGCTACCCCGCTCGCGTGCCGCGTTTTGTAGGTTTTATCGCCTTTTTTCTTAAAGAGTTGATTCAAGCTAATTTGCGCGTTGCTTTCGACATTATCACGCCGCCTTGGCATATGAAGCCAGGGGTGATTGCGATGCCGCTGTCGGCACGCACGGAAATGGAAATCACCATGGTGGCCAATATGATTTCATTGACCCCCGGCACGCTTAGCCTGGATGTATCTGACGATCGTAAGGTGCTGTATATACACGCGATGTTTTTAGACAACGAAGAAGAACTACGGCGCAATTTAAAAGAGATGGAGCACCGGGCATTGGAGCTGTTTCGCTAATGGATACCGTTATACTGATTGGCCAAGTGATTATGAGTGTGGCGCTGATACTCGCTTTTGTGCGTGTCGTACGCGGCCCTAGCTTGCCTGATCGCGTGGTGGCGTTAGAGCTTTTTTCTACCACCGTGGTTGGGTTGGTAGGTGTATATGCGATTAAAACAGGCGTTGCCAGCTTTTTAGATGCCGCTATCGTTATTGCATTAATGGGCTTTTTGGCAGCCATTGGCTTTGCCCGCTTTTTGGAACGAGGAGGCCCGCGGGATGATTGACTTTATAAAGGGCACGTTAATTATCAGCGGCGCGCTGTTTATGCTCCTCGCATCGGTAGGCTTGCTGCGTTTACCCGATCTGCTAACCCGTATGCACGCCACCACCAAGGCCGCGACCCTGGGGGTTATTTTAGTGATGCTGGCGGCGGCCATGCATTTTGCTGAAGTAGGCATAGTGGCTCGTTCATTTGCCATCATTGTGTTTATTCTGATGACCGCCCCCGTGGCGGCTCACGTGATGGGAAGAGCAGGCTACTTTGTCGGCTCTAAGCTATGGAGTGGTACTGTCAAAGATGAGTTACGCCCTAATTACGACCCCTTGACCCATGAACTGAAAAGCGGCTTGGAAACCCAGCAAAATGCCAAGCGGCAGCCCCGCGAGACCGACCCCGATTAAACGGAGCCGCGCGATTTAATGATTACAAACCTAGCCAGCAGTATCGCCTGACTGTCAAAAAAACACTTAATTGACCAGCGGATAACCGCTATTGAGCCACCTCCGGGTGGCTTTTTTGCGTCTGTTGATAGGCAGTCGGTAGACGAGGGCGTTTATTTCAATGCAAACAATCTTCGTACAATAAAATTATGTACAATAATTGTACTGTATAAGATAATGCGTCCACGTTTTATTATCTCCTGCATACACACGTGACCATGCAAAGAAAACAAAACCTGCCGCAAAAGATATGTGTTCAATGCCAGCGCCCATTTACTTGGCGGAAAAAGTGGGCGCGCTGCTGGGATGAGGTGCGCTACTGCAGCGAGCGCTGCCGACGTAATGCCAAGTAGCTGAGTCGCTTGGCATCAAATTCTGGGCATTAAAGCACCCTAGGAGGCACGAGCATGAACAGCACTGTTGATATTGTCTGGCTGCAAGATGACCTACGTATAGCTGATAACCCCTTACTACACTTTAGTTCTACCCCCAGTTATATGCTCTGCCTTTACGTGTTGGATACGCAATGGTTTGCACCGTTAATAGAGGGTGAAACAGCGCCGCGTATTGGCCCTGCGCGGTTACGCTTTTTGTGGCAAAGCCTGATGGAATTGCGCGGCGAACTGCTAAAGCGCGGCAGTGACTTGCTGGTGCGCATTGGTAACCCCAGCGATGTGGTGATTGAACTGGCGACATCGCTGAAGGCCCGCCAAGTGCGCGTTGCCGAACACGCAGGAGTTGAGGAAGCAGGGCATATTCAAGCGGTGGCAGAAGGGCTACCTAGCCACACAAAGCTTCATTGCCTAGAGAGTGGACGTTTATTTGACCGCCAAGCGCTGCCTTTTGAGTCCGAGGCGCTACCAGAGAGTTTTTCGGCATTTAGACGTTGTGTAGAGAAACAGTGCACTATCCCACCTAGCCGACCTGCGCCAGTGACGCTGCCGCCTTGGCCTGACGCGCCACGCGGATTTCCACCGCTCAAATCTGTATGTGAACATAGCGCGGCGTGGCAGCCCGATACTCGGCAAGGTTATGCCTATATGGGTGGCGAGTCAGCGGCGCACGCACGTTTGCACGATTATCTGTGGCAGCAAAATGGCGCTGAAACCTACAAGAAAACTCGTAACGGCTTGCTGGGGGCTAACTTCTCAACACGAGTTTCACCCTGGCTTGCGCGTGGTTGCCTGTCCGCCTGCCAAGTTAATGACGCCGTCAAGGCATGGGAGGCAGAGCATGGGAGCAATGAGTCCAGTTATTGGATAACCTTTGAGCTACTTTGGCGAGAATACTTTATACATGCCGCTCAGTTAGAAGGCGCGAACATGTTTGGCGCTCGCCAGGTTCCCAGGCCAAACGCCGCCTTTAACGCATGGCGCAACGCCGAAACTGGCTTGCCGTTTGTGGATGCGGCTATGCTGGAACTAAGCCAAACTGGCTGGATCTCCAATAGAGCCCGGCAGAATGTGGCAAGCTTTTTAGTGAAAGACTTACAGGTAGATTGGCGCCTTGGCGCTTTATGGTTTGAGCATTGTTTAATTGATTATGATGTTGCCAGTAACTGGGGCAACTGGCGCTACATTGCAGGGGTTGGGCGAGACCCGCGCCAAGACCGCTATTTTAACGTGCTGAAGCAGGCGGGCCACTATGATCCTAAAGGACTCTATGTCGCTCACTGGTTGCCACCGCTTGAGCAACTTCCCTATGGTTTGGAGCGTCACCAGCCGTGGCGTGCCGCTCCCACCGTCTTTACGACGCCTTACGTCGAGCCCGAGCAGTGGCAGCGATGGTTGATCGCTAGTACCGAGTTTCGGGCGATCAACGAATAGCCCTTTATTTTTGCAGGAGGAACAGTGCGTGAACTCGTTTTAAGGAAGGTGGCGTTATGACGCTGTTAAGCAGTGATCGCCGGGTTGCCTGGCTGCTTGGGGTTGCTGGCCTACTCCCTTTTATAGGCGGGAGTGTGTTGGCATGGTGGGCGCCTGCTGTCTGGCAGGTAACGGCAATTTACGGGTTCACTTATTACAGTGCGGTTATCTTGTCATTCTTGGGTGGGGTGCACTGGGGTAGCGCCCTTCAAGTGCCCCGGCCTGGCAATACGCGGCGCTTGTTGATAGCCATGGTGCCGAGTTTAATTGCCTGGCCTGCTCTGCTTTTTGACGTTGTAACAGGGCTATGTGTGCTATTGGCAGGGTTTATAGTTATCGGAGGTTACGACCTTAGCCGCGAAGGCCGAGAGGGTTTTCCGAGCTGGTATTTCAAATTAAGGGGGTTACTGAGCGCGGTAGTGGTGCTGTTGCACTTAGTCGTTTTACTTCGCTTAAGCGGGTAAGTCTGGTATCTGTCGCTTTTCTGAGCCATCATCGGCTTCATGCTAAGGATCGCTGAGAGATTGATACTATGTCATTGAAAGTTAATGGGTCATTGAAAGCTAATGGGTCCTTGAAGGTTAATGAGGCTTTGGGAATTAATCGGCTGGTAACTGGCCGTCCGGTTCTGTCGCTAATGGTTTTAGTGGCAGCGGGGGCGTTGGCGCTGAGCACTGAAAGAGTACAAGCAAGTCAGCAACTGATGTCAGAAGTGGATGCCCAGGCTGCCACAGAGGTTAGCTACGCAAATTTTCAGCAATGGCTGCGAGATTTTCGCCAGTATGCCGCCGGTCAAGGGATTAGCGAAGCAACCCTAAGTGAAGCCTTTGACGGCCTACGCTACCGTGAGCGCGTGATTGAACTCGACGGTTACCAGCCAGAGTTTGTCCGGCCTATTTGGGAGTACCTGGATACCGCCGTTTCATCCACGCGTATCAACAATGGCCGGGAAAAGTTAGCTGAGCATCGTGATACAGCGTTGAAAATGGAACAGCGCTTTGGCGTGCCTGCCGAAATTATTGTCGCCATCTGGGGGATCGAGAGCAACTACGGCAGTAATTTTGGTGATTTTTCGACCTTGGAGTCCCTAGCTACGCTGGCTTACGATGGTCGTCGTCGCGATTTCGCCCGTGGTGAACTACTTGCAGCGCTGCGTATTATTGATGAAGGCGATATTGCCGCCGAGCAAATGAAAGGCTCCTGGGCAGGCGCGATGGGGCATACCCAATTTATCCCTAGCAGCTTTGAAGCCTACGCGGTGGACGGCGATGGCGATGGTCGGCGAGATATTTGGGGGAGTATCCCCGATGTGATGGCATCGACGGCCAACTATCTTGACCAAGCCGGTTGGCAAACGGGGCAGCCCTGGGGCACAGAGGTGCGCCTGCCCGAAGGCTTTGATTACGCCCAGACCGAGCAGCGCAGCAGTGCTGAGTGGCGCCGCCAGGGCGTTCAAGCGCTAGGTGGCGAGCTACCTGACTTTGCCAGTGCGGCGCTGATTATCCCGGCGGGTGCTGACGGCCCTGCTTTTCTGGTAGGGGCCAATTTTCGTGCCATTTTACGTTATAACAACGCCACCAGCTATGCGCTGGCAGTGGCAACGCTTAGCGATGCGATTGCCGGGCGCGAAGGTATCCAGCGTGGTTGGCCCCGGGAACAAGCCCCACTAACCCGCGATGATGTCCAGGAACTCCAGCGTGGACTAAATCGTGCCGGTTACGCTGTGGGTGGTGCAGATGGCGTGATGGGTCCCAACACGCGTCAAGGTGTGCGGGACTTTCAGCGCGATTTAGGCTTGGTGCCAGATGGGTTTGCGACCCAGGCACTACTGGAGCAGTTGCGTCAACGTTTCGACTAAGCAGCGTCTAATACCTGTTTTGAATTTCCAAGGATGATGTTATGCGATTGATGGGAAAACTATTTTTTAACGCGCTGGCGTTAGGTGCCCTACTGTCTGCTTCCACGGTGATGGCAGATGATAAGCAGGTATTCGGATGGGTTGAAAAAGCCACTTTGCAACCCTGGGGTATCGAGGTGAAAGCCAAGCTCGATAGCGGTGCTTTAACGTCTTCGCTGGATGCCCGAGATATTGAAATGTTCGAGAAAGATGATGAAGAATGGGTTCGTTTTCGTTTAAAGCTTGAAGACCAGATCAGTGGCGAGGTCTTCAGCGACAAAATTGAGCGTCCTCTGTATCGCGAGCTGGCCGTGCGCGGCGCAGGCGGCCGTGACGAGCGTCCCGTGGTGCTGCTGGAAGTCTGCATGGGGAACACTGTCTACGAAGAGCAGTTCAGCCTGCGCGATCGCGAAGAGATGAATTATCCGCTGTTGCTGGGCCGCCGTACCATTAGCCATCTTGGCTTGCTGGATGTGCGTGAAACCTTCTTGCAAAACCCCGACTGTGGAGACGATGCGGAACTAGTCCCCCATGACTCGGAAGATGAGCAGTCTTGATTTACACAAAACCAGCTCATTGATACTGAGGCATGGCTACTTAAAACAGCCGTGACAGCAGAGCGGTTACGGCTGTTTCGACACGCAAAATGCGCGCACCAAGATGCATTCCCTCGCAGCCTGCGGCCAACAGTTGCTCTACTTCCCAGTCAATAAACCCACCTTCAGGGCCTACCAAAAGTAAGGTGGGCATTTTGATATCCCTTGGGCAGGCATTGGGCATGCCGGGGTGGGCCACTAGTCCGCGGCGTTCGTTCAGTAAATGCGGTAGTTGCTGCTCCAAAAAGGGGCGAAAGCCTTTACTCAGGGTGACGCTAGGCAGGTGGGTGTCGCGGGCTTGTTCTAATCCCAACACTAAGTGCTGGTGAATCTTATCGGCACGCAATTCTGGCGATTGCCAGTAGCTCTTCTCAACCCGTTTAGTGTGTAACAGCGTTATATCCTTTACCCCCAGGGCGGTGACATGCTCTAGAGTGCGGGCCAACATTCGCGGGCGGGGCAGCGCCAATACCAGATGCACGGGGAGTGGCGGTGGGGCAGGCTGGTCAAGGGTTTCCAGCTTGAAAATAGCGCGCTCAGCAGAGAGTTCGGTTAATTGTGCTTTCCCCATCGCGCCCCCTTGAATGCCTACCGTTAGTAAGTCCCCAGGGGCAGCGCGGTGAACCTCGCGAAGGTGTGTCAAGCGACGCGGGTCGGTGACACAGACGTGACCGCTGCCGGTGAGATCTTGGGGGCTGAGCAGAATCAAGTTCATAATGAGAGTCTATTGGTTACAAAATAAAAGCGCTGCGGCTAGCTAATATACGCAGGTAGCTTGCATGGGCGCGTGGTGCAGGCACAATATCAGTATCGGGAGCAAAAGCCCCTATCGCGTTTAAGGAGATACGCTGTGCGCGTGATTCGTAAATATGCTAACCGCAGGCTGTATGACACACAGCAAAGCCGTTATGTAACGTTGGAAGACCTGCGTTGCCTGATTATTGCAGAAGAGCCGTTTCGAGTTGAAGATGCCAAAAGTGGCGAAGACTTGACGCGGACTATTTTGCTTTCGATCATCATCGAGCAGGAGCAGGCCGACAGCGAAGCCGAAGTATTCTCTAACGACCTGCTGGCGCAGTTGATTCGCGTCTATGACATGACCTCGCCGTTGCCGCTGTCGCGCTATCTTGAGCAGGGTACTAAGCTAATGCTGGAACAGCAAAAACGCCTGCAAAGCCAGTGGAAACAAGCGATGCGTAACACGCCGCTGGAGTTTATGCGCGAGCTGACCGAAGAAAACATGCGCTTTTGGCAAAACACGCTGAATCAGCCCGCGCAAAGCGATGAAACGAGCGATGATGATCAGCAAGACGTCGATAACCGTCACGCTGATGATAAAAGCGCTGACGAAGCCACTGGTAAACATAATAAACAGGACAAAACCTCCTAACGCCACTAGGTGCCGCGCTGTGGCATAATGCCGCCTATAAACGCTCTCCGGTTTGAGAAGGAAGAAAATGAAAGTTTTAATGATAGGCGGCGGCGGTCGTGAACATGCATTGGCGTGGAAGCTGGCTCAATCAAGTCAGGTCGAGCAAGTTTTTGTCGCTCCTGGCAACGCCGGTACCGCCACGGAAGCAAAGTTGACCAACGTAGCGATTGACGCAACGGATCTAGCCAGTTTGGTGGCGTTTGCTCGTGATGAACAGATTGATTTGACCGTAGTAGGGCCGGAAGCTCCCTTGGTAGAGGGTGTTGTTGACCGTTTTCAAGCGGCTGGCCTAGCCATTTTTGGCCCTACCCAGGCGGCGGCTCAACTTGAGGGCTCTAAATCTTTCACTAAAGATTTTCTGGCCCGCCATGGTATCCCCTCGGCTGACTATCAGACATTTACCGAGGTAGACCCTGCGCTTACCTACCTCCGTAAAATGGGCGCGCCGATTGTTATCAAGGCCGATGGCCTTGCGGCGGGCAAAGGCGTCATTGTGGCGTTCAGCGAAGCCGAAGCCGAAGCGGCTATTCGCGACATGCTGGAAGCCAACGCGTTTGGCGGTGCAGGCGCTCGCGTGGTGATTGAAGAGTTTTTGCAAGGTGAAGAGGCGAGCTTTATTGTCATGGTCGATGGTGACAACGTTGTGCCCATGGCCACCAGCCAAGACCATAAGCGCGCTTACGATGGCGATACAGGCCCCAATACCGGTGGAATGGGGGCCTACTCCCCGGCCCCGGTGGTCACGCCCGAGGTTGATGCACGCATTATGCAACAGGTCATTTTGCCCACCGTGCGGGGGATGGCTGCAGAGGGCAATGCTTATACAGGCTTTTTGTATGCGGGCTTGATGATAGACGCGGCGGGTAACCCCAAGGTGATCGAGTACAACTGCCGCTTTGGCGACCCTGAAACCCAGCCGATTATGCTGCGCTTAAATTCTGACTTGGCTGAGCTCTGTTTAGCGGGTGCCGAGGGCAGGTTGGCAGGACACCGCTGTGAATGGGATTCGCGCGCATCAGTGGGTGTCGTGATGGCCGCGGGTGGTTACCCTGGAGACTACCGCAAGGGGGATGTCATTCGCGGCTTGGCGGCGGCTGAACAAACGGGCTGCAAAGTCTTTCATGCTGGCACCGCTCATAATGCCGAAGGCGACATTACCACTGCCGGTGGTCGCGTACTCTGTGTCACGGCGCTAGGCACCACGGTTTCAGCGGCGCAGCGGCAAGCGTATCAAGGCGTTAAGGCCATTCAGTGGCAAGGTGCCGAGTATCGTCGAGACATCGCTTTCCGAGCGATTGCGCGCGAAGGCTGAGTAATCCCAATCCGACACCGATAAGGAAGCAGGCATGGAACGGGTCAAGCTGGATTTTCCCGCTGAAGCGATTATTCATCGTCATCCCTTGACGGTGAGGGTAACCGATATGAATTACGGTCGGCACCTGGGCCATGATGCGCTGGTGTCGCTGCTTCACGAAGCGCGTATACAGGCCTTCGCGGCGCTTGATCTGCCCGAATGGGACATGCATGGTTATCCCAGCGTGGTGGCCGACTTGGCGGTGCAGTATTTAAACGAAGCGCGCTGGCCCGATGCGTTGGTCATAGAAACCGCAGTGCCTACGCCGCAGGGCAAGGCCTTGACAATTTACCAGCGTATTTACAAAAGTGAATCGCAGCAGTGGGTAGCAACGGCGCGAGTTAATCAACTGTTGATTGACCTTGCCACCGGTCGGCCCGTTGATGTGCCGGAACGGGTCAAGCAAGCGCTTGCCGATGCGAGGAGTGACTGATGTCGCGGGAATACCCGATAATTGCCGTCACTGGTTCATCAGGCGCTGGAACGACAACCGTGCGGCGCAGCTTTGAGCGCATGTTCCTACGTGAAGATGTGCACGCAGCGGTAGTCGATGGCGATGCTTTCCACCGCTATACGCGTGATGACCTGCACCGTATCTTCCGTGAAGAACCGGAGCGCAAAAACGAGCTCTCTCACTTTGCCGTCGAGGCCAATTTACTAGATCGGCTGGAAGGCCTGTTCAATGAGTATGGCGAGCATGGCTCTGGCACCTTTCGACACTATATTCACGCCGAAGATAAGCAGAAAATTGAAGCGGGCTGTCGGGTAGGTACGTTTACCGAGTGGCAGTCGCTCCCTTGCGGCACTGACTTGCTCTTTTATGAAGGCTTGCACGGCGGACTGGTGACCGAAGAGTATGATATTGCCCGGCATGTAGACTTGTTGGTGGGTGTAGCACCCACCATGAACCTTGAGTGGATTCAAAAGATTGACCGTGACACTAAGCTGCGAGGCTATTCCCAAGAAGCGGTGATAGACACCATCCTGGGCCGTATGGATGACTACGTGCGTTATATTCAGCCGCAGTTTTCGCGAACGCATATCAATTTTCAGCGTGTGCCTACCGTGGATACCTCCAATCCCTTTGAAGTGCAGGATATTCCCACCGACGCTGAGTCGTTTGTCGTTATCCGCTTTAGGGACCCTTCCACCGTAGATTTTCCCTGGCTGCTGGCAATGATTAAAGATTCGTTTATGACCCGCCCGCATACTCTGGTGGTACCCGGTGCGCGTATGGCGTTGGCGATGGAGTTGATTCTGGCTCCCTTGGTTAGGCATTTATTGTCTCAGCGGCGCTTTCGCTAAAAGGGTCGCGAGTCAAAGCTAGCTACTACTGTTGCTATTAAGGCGGGTAGAGATAACGTTACACTTGAGTGGCAAGGCGCCCATTAAGGAGAGCTGTATGGATTGTCTGTTTTGCAAAATTATCAATCGCGACATTCCCGCTGATATCGTCTACGAAGATGACCACGTACTGGCGTTTAATGACATCAACCCCCAGGCGCCTGTGCATCAGCTGATTATTCCTAAAAAACATATCGCTACGCTCAACGATATTGAGGAAGATGATCTTGCCTTGGTGGGGCGGCTTCAATTAACTGCCGCGCAGCTTGCCCATGAGCAGGGCTTTGCCGAAGACGGCTACCGTGTGGTGATGAACTGCAACGAAATGGGCGGGCAAACGGTCTATCATATCCATATGCATTTGATGGGCGGTCGTGTATTCACATGGCCTGCCGGTTAAAACCATCAAGCGATATACACCGCGTGTGAGGAAACGTTGCCATGGATCGTCAACATAGCCGTTCAGACCGCATGATTCATCAGTTTGATACCTTTTTACGGACTCTGATCCCCCGTGCGGCATCTGCTCAGCGTAGCAACCCCGCTGAAAAAGTCGCCGATGGGCCGTTAGATGACCAAGAGCGTCGCCTTTCATCGGGCTTAATGCGGATCAGTCACACTAGTGAAGTCTGCGTTCAAGCGCTGTATCAGGGCCAGAGTGTTACTGGCTCGCTTGACCAACCGTATAAGCAGAGGGAGCAGTCGGCGCTTGAGAAGATCGATCACCTAGCCTGGTGCGATGAACGTCTAGCGCAGTTGCAAAGCCGAACGAGCTACTTAAACCCGCTGTTTTATGTTGCTTCGTTTGGCATTGGCGCAGCGACGGGCGCTGTAAGCGAACGCATTGGTTTGGGGACTATTGCGGCCACCCAAGAGCAGGTCGCTAAGCAGCTAGAAGTACAGCAAACATCACTGCCTGCTGGCGATCATCGCTCCCGCGCCATACTGCGCAAAATTGCCGTGGACGATGCCCATCATGCTCAGCTTGCTTTAGAAGCCGGTGGCGTGCGTTTTCCTGCACCGGTGAAGTGGGGAATGCGCTTTGCTGCGAAAGTAATGTCTAAAAGTGTCTACCACCTTTGAGATAAAGGCATCGCGTAGCGCTCAGTGAGTTAAGCATTGAATCAAAAAGGCCCCGCAGAGCGGGGCCTTTGACGGTGGGAACGATGCCCGCTATTAGGCGTCAATTCGCTTGTACTTCATGCGTTTAGGGGTATCGTTACCGACCCGCTTTTTATGGTCCTCTTCATACTCTGTATAGTTGCCTTCAAATACGACCACTTCAGAGTCGCCCTCGAAGGCCATAATATGCGTGGCGATACGGTCAAGGAACCAGCGGTCGTGAGAAATCACCATGGCGCAACCTGGGAATGCCAGCAGCGCATCTTCCAATGCCCGCAGGGTTTCGATGTCCAGGTCGTTTGATGGCTCATCAAGCAGCAGTACGTTAGCGCCTTGCTTGAGCGTTTGGGCTAGCTGCAAGCGGCCGCGCTCACCGCCGGAAAGCTCTGATAAGCGCTTCTGCTGGTCGTTGCCCTTGAAGTTGAAGCGTCCCACATAGGCGCGTGAAGAGACTTCATAGCCGTTAATGTTGAGAATATCCTGCCCATCAGAAACGGCTTCCCAAACGGTTTGTTTATCGTCTAGCGCGTCGCGTAGCTGCTCAACGTAGGCGATATCGACCGTTTCGCCTATCACCACTTCACCAGCGTCCGGCTCTTCTTTACCGGTTATCAATTTAAACAGAGTCGATTTACCAGCGCCGTTACCGCCGATAATCCCAACAATCGCCCCTGGGGGAATCGTAAAAGACAGGTCTTGGTAAAGTAGTTTGTCATCGAAGCGCTTGGTCACGTTATGGAATTCGATGACTTTGTCCCCCAGGCGCGGTCCCGGCGGAATGTAAATTTCATTGGTTTCGTTACGTTTTTGGAAATCGCCAGACTGCATTTCTTCAAAGCGATTGAGGCGTGCTTTGCTTTTAGCCTGGCGACCTTTAGCGTTACTACGTACCCACTCAAGCTCTTGCCTAATCGCTTTCTGACGCGAGGCTTCTTGCTTGGACTCTTGGTTTAAACGCTGTTCTTTCTGTTCTAGCCACTGAGAGTAGTTACCTTCAAACGGAATGCCTTGGCCGCGGTCCAGTTCAAGAATCCAGCCTGCCACGTTATCCAGGAAGTAACGATCGTGAGTAATTGCCACCACCGTGCCGCTGTAATCGTGTAAAAAGCGTTCGAGCCAAGCCACTGACTCGGCATCTAGGTGGTTGGTGGGCTCATCAAGCAGCAGCATGTCAGGGCTAGAAAGCAGCAGGCGACAAAGCGCAACGCGGCGGCGTTCACCACCCGAAAGGTTACCCACTTTGGCGTCCCAGGGGGGCAGGCGTAGTGCCTCGGCGGCGACTTCAAGCTTACGCTCTAGATTGTGGGCATCCGCAGCTTCAATGATATTTTCAAGCCGCGCCTGCTCGCTGGCCAGCGCATCAAAGTCGGCATCGGGTTCTGCATAGGCCGCGTAGACGCCATCCAGCTTCTCTTGTGCCTCTTTGATTGCCCCTAGCGCTTCTTCAACGGTGTCGCGGACGTTTTTTTCGTCATCAAGCTGCGGCTCCTGAGGAAGGTAGCCAATATTGATGCCGGGCATCGCACGAGCTTCACCTTCAAACTCTTTATCGACACCGGCCATGATGCGCAGCAGTGTGGATTTACCCGCACCGTTAAGCCCGAGTACGCCAATTTTGGCGCCAGGGAAAAACGACAGCGAAATATCTTTGAGAATTTGCTTTTTGGGCGGCACTACTTTGCCGACCCGGTTCATGGTGAAAACAAATTGCGCCATGGAGATCCGTTAGGTTGATGGAAGAAACATGCTATTGGCTAGGCTCAGATGATAGTGGTCTGCGCCAGGAAAGGCTAGACAGCCAGGTGTCGACATTAGCCCGGTCTTCTCAGACGTTGAGAAGGCCGGGCAAAAGGTTGAGGCTTATTCTTCTTCGTCCCAGTCATCCTTAATCACACGCTGCAAGCGACGCTCTTCCAGCCAGGCTTCTACTTGGCGCCGTGCGCGCAAGCTGTCCGCTTTGCTGGGTTTGCTTTTGCCGTAGGAGTCGTCGTTAACGGCGTCTAGGCTTTCAAACTCGTCAGCGTCGAGTGTCTCGGTAGTATAGATTTCACGACTTAAGGGGTCACGGCTCATGGTATGCCCTCCAACCCAACCGGCGTACCGGCATCATAACGGCTTTACTTGTCTGCTCAATGTACCTGCCAACCCAGTCTACAAAGTAAAGCGCCTAGCGCAGTTTAAACGCCTTGCCGCTATATACCGCCAGTTGGAATGAAGTTCAAGCCCTGGTCACTTTTTTAGTGAGAAAGTCAATGTTCAGCTGTTGTTTTGCTGCTTTTGCTGCTTTTGCAGCGCCGCCAGCGCTAGCTGCGACTCGACTCGCTCGGTTACGTCTTTTTGTACCCCGATGTAATACATGAGCTTATCGGCTTCATCATAAACCGGCGTAATGGACAGCTCATTCCAGAACATGGTGCCGTCTTTGCGATAGTTGCGCAGTACTTCACGCGAAGGTCGGCCGTCATCAAGCGCCACCCTAATGGCGTCTAGGCCATCTTGGTCGCGGTCTTCATTCTGTAAAAAGCGGCAATCGCGGTACAGAATTTCGTCCGCACTGTAGCCCGTTAAGCGCTCAAAACCTTTATTAACGTAGATGAGGATATTTTCATCCCCTTCTTGTTCGGCAACGACAATGCCGTCTTCCGACGCGTCAACAATGCGTTCAAGCAGCTCTGGGCTGATCAAAGGAGATCGTTTCATCAATGGGTTCCTGTTGCAGCTCCAGTCCTTCCCGTAGACCACGCTATTCTCTAGCTCTGTGGTCCAGCAGGGTATCCAATTACTTATTATAGGCAGCACGGCAAATGCTCCAGCCCACAACGGCTATTCAGCTCCATCATGGCGAGCGTGGCCGCGCATTGCAATCTTGACCCCTATCTTAATATTAGCGGTCTTGCTTTTCATATCACGATATTCGTGGGGACTTTCTCAACTTACTCGATTTCAGGCAACTGTTGCGCGCATAGCATAGCGCCGACGGCGGTGCCCGCCAGGACCAATAGCAATATGGCGCTGCCGAACCACTGGGCCAGCGCGCCAATAAGGCCACCGACAAGTAGCATTAAAAGCCCCGTAAGCGTATTAGAAAGGGCGACGTAAAGCGCACGATTATCTTGGCTCGCCATATCGACCAGATAAGTTTTACGGCCTAGGCGTACGCCGTGGTGCACAATAACCAGTAGGGCATAAACCCCTGCATACGGCCAGATACTCTGTGTCC
Source organism: Halovibrio sp. HP20-59 (assembly GCF_033052795.2). Lineage (NCBI taxonomy): Bacteria > Pseudomonadati > Pseudomonadota > Gammaproteobacteria > Oceanospirillales > Halomonadaceae > Halovibrio > Halovibrio sp. HP20-59. The sequence continues at coordinate 9,908 of NZ_JAWJUW020000028.1, read as the reverse complement.
ATGCTCCCGGTAGCCACACCAAACTCGCACCTAGAGCACAACAAATGGCAGTTCCAACGGCTGCATCACGCATTGTGCGGCGGCTGGACTGGTCGGCACGCTTTCCCCACAACGGGCTTGCCAGCATGGCAGCGAGTCCAGAAACCACGATTAAAATACCCAAGCCACTGAGGTCAGTGCCGCTTTGGTTTTGTCCCAGTAAGGCTAAGTAGGGCATTGCTAGTGCACTGGATAGCAGCAGCGCCCGGGCAAGATTAAAGTGCAAAAACGTGCGGTCGTCTTTAAGTAAGGATAGACCAAGCTTAATGCTATCCCAGCCGTTTTCTCCCCCTTTAATAGCGCCGGGTTCTTCTTGTATACGTGCCGCTGCCACACCGTTCAGTAGCCAGCCGGCCGCCGCAATGCTCAGCAGCCCTGCCACCATTAAGTTGTCAGGACGGCCGCCAAGCAGCATTAAAATGGCGCCTGCCGCCAGCGTGGCACCGCCAGCGATACTGCCACTCCAGCCCATTAATGTGCCGCGGCGTCCTTTGGCAATCGTTTTGCCCAACACATCTTTGGTGGCAATAGAGGACAAGCCACGTGCCAGCGAGAGTAGCACCAGCGTGGCCAATACCAAGGCGCCACCGAGGCTACCACCTGCGACGAGCGCGAGCACAGCAAGAACCAGTGCTGAAAGTGCCTGGATAAACGCGCCGGCTACCCACACCCATTTCCGCTTGGGTTTTAAACGAATGAAACCGGCGACAAAAATTTGCGGTAATAGCGCTCCTGATTCTCGAATTGGCACTAGCAAACCCACCATCCATACCGGGGCGCCGATCAGTCCCATCAACCAGGGCAGGACTAGGCGCGCGCTGGACAGTTCGTCTGCCAGCTTATTACCTAAGGCAGCCAGTAGGTGCCGACTAAAGTTGCGTGGCTGGTGATGGCAGGCATCTTCAGGGATGTCGTCGCACATGCGGCTATCTTCATCGCCTGTCAGCCACTCATAGAGTCGCGATTGAGAAACGTCTTGTTCGGCCATTGGCGCTCCTTGGCGGTTTCGGTTTATCTCAAGATGGCTATATCCTGTCCTGTCGCTTGCCTGTCTCGTGTTATCTATCCCAATTTATTTCAAGGTGACAGAATATCCACTTAGGATGACATAGTAATTAAGATGCCATAGTAATTAAGATGCCATAGTAACTAGGATGCCATAGTAACTTGCCAAGGAGATCAACGGTGTCACGTGTTCAAATTCGTTATTGCACTCAATGTCAGTGGCTACTGCGTAGCGCCTGGTATGCACAAGAATTGCTTTCCACTTTTGGTGAAGGCCTAAGCGAAGTATCGCTAGCCCCTTCCCATGGGGGGACGTTTGAAATTTGGTATGGCGACATACTATTATGGGAACGTAAACGCGATGGTGGCTTTCCCGATATCAAACTCGTTAAGCAACGCGTACGCGATCAGTTAGAGCCGGGCCGGGATTTAGGGCATATCGACCGATGAACCCCGATCGTCAGGCGATCCTCTATGGGCTAGGGGCCGTGGCGCTATGGTCGACCGTAGCGACGGCCTTCAAAGTGGCCCTTGCGTGGATGAGCCCGCTGGAGCTGATGTGGCTCGCTGCGCTCGTTTCCTGGGCCTTGATGGGGGCATTGGTCATCAAGCAGGGAAATATCTCTACAGCGTTACGGACTGGCTGGAAGACCGCCGCCTGGGCGGGATTGATGAACCCCGTCGGCTACTATCTGGTGCTGTTTGCCGCCTATGATCGCTTGCCTGGGCAAGAGGCGATGGCGCTGAATTACACTTGGGCTTTAGCCATGGCATTGCTTGCCGTGCCGTTATTGGGACATCGGCTAACACGCACGGATGTGGCCGCCGGGCTGGTCGCCTATGCGGGCGTATGGGTGATTGCGACTCGCGGCGACGTGTTGAATGTTAACTTTGCCGACCCTCTTGGAGTGGCCTTTGCGCTAGCCTCCACTCTTTTATGGGCGCTTTATTGGCTGCTTAACGCGCGCGACAAACGCCAGCCGTTGGTGGGGCAGTGGCAAAATTTTAGCGTTGGCCTCCCTGTGTTGACCCTTCTATTACTGCTTGGCCCTGGTTTTCAGTGGCACGGATGGCCCGCCTTCGGCGCCGGCGTCTATGTAGGCCTATTTGAAATGGGGGTGGCGTTTATTTTGTGGCAACTAGCGGTGCACAAGGTGTCACGTACGGCCAAAGTCTCTAACCTAATTTTCCTTTCGCCACCGGTGTCGCTCATGCTGCTTTTTTGGGTTGTGGGTGAGCCAGTTTTACCTTCAACACTGATTGGTTTGGCGTTGATTTTATTGGGATTAGGACTGCAGCAAATTCAAAAAAGCGGAAATGTTAGCTAGTGTTATTTTATGTTTTTTGTTGATTGCATTGTAATTTTGTGTTTATTTTGTTTTATAAGCATTTAATCAGTAGAAAAATAACCTAAACGGGTTAGTCTGAGGCGGTTAGGTTCTATCTACTATTGTCTTGCGCTTAAAAACGCAGAATGCAGGCTAGAAATACGTCCATAATGGCAGGATTTGTTGAGCTTATTTGGACGATGCCGTATGACATAGGTCGTTATATCATAGCAATATTGCGTGTCACGTAACGTTGAGTGCCACGCTACAGGGAACGCTAACGATGAAAAAAACTGCCGTATCGAATCTAAAAAAAGCCTTTTGTTATCATATTTTCAAGCCGCTCACGGTGACCACGTTAGCGTGCATCCCATTGACCGCCCTGGCGCAGTCGCTACCCGCAAGCCTTTATGCACCAGGCAGTACAGACCTCTCTAGTACTATTCAGCAAACCATCGTGACTAATCCTGAAGTGAATGCCGCGTGGGCAAACTTTAGCGCCGCTGGAAGTGATATCGGGGTCGCAAAAGGCAATTACCTACCGACAATTGACATCTCCGCGGGTGTGGGGCGACAAGACCAGCAGAATGATGGTCGTGGAAGCTACAGCAGCGATTTTGCAGAATTGACGCTTACCCAAATGGTGTTTGATGGGTTTGCTACCCGAAGCGAAGTGGAACGCTTGGATCGCACTCGGTTGATTGCTTATTTTGAGCTGCTGGGCGCCAGTGAAGAGGTGACGCTTGAAGCTTTTCGCACCTATCTTGATGTGCTTCGCTATCGTGAGATGGTGCGTTTAGCTCAAGATAATTATCGCCAACATCAGCGAGTTTTCTCACAAATTGAAGAGCGTGCGCTGTCCGGTGCAGGCCGCGGTGTGGATCTGGAGCAAATCAGTGGCCGCTTGGCGTTAGCAGAATCCAATCTGATGACCGAGGCGTCGAACCTACATGACGTAACGGCTCGCTATCAGCGTATCGTGGGCGAGTTACCCCCCCAGAATATGTCGCCAGCACCCAGCTTGGCGGATGAGCTGCCCGCCGATGTTAGTCAAGCCGTTGAAATGGCATTCAGCGGAAATCCAGATTTTCACGCTGCCATTGAAAATATTGCCGTACAACGAGCGGAACAAGGCGCTGCCAAGGCTGCCTTTATGCCCCGCCTGGATATACAGGGGCGCACAGGCACCAATAATGAAGACGATTCCATTGCTGGGCGCAGCGATGAGCACAGTATTCAACTAGTCGCCAGCATGAATCTCTATCGCGGCGGGTCTGATAGCGCTGCCTTTGATGCGGCGACTACGCGTATTGAGCAAGCCGTTAGTCAGCGTGAAGCCGCCTGCACCAACGTACGGCAAACCACGCAAATTGCCTACAACGATACCCAGCGTTTGACAGAGCAATTGAGCTACCTGAATGAACACCGCCAATCGATTGACCGGGTTCGCGGCGCCTACCAGCAGCAGTTTGATATTGGCCAGCGCACCTTGCTGGACGTGCTTGATAGCGAGAACGAGTACTTCGAAGCTAGCCGCGCCTATGCGAATGCAGAGTTTGATTTAACCTTGGCCCAAGCCCGAACGCTGGCTGCCATGGGTCAACTTATGCAGACCCTCGACGTGGTTCGTGAAGATATCCCTAGCCTTTCTGAGCTAGGCTACGATGAAACGACGCTTAGTACGGAGATGGCCTGTAACACAGAAGGACCGCGCGGCTTTACGTTGGAAGACTTTACCAGTGGGATTTCTGCGCTACCCACTCAAGCTGATATGCCCGCAACCGCTTATGCCGCCATTGAGCAGCCCGCCATTTCTACTCAGGGGAACGCTGTTTTTTCAAGCGAAGCAGTGCCTAGCAATTTAGCGTCTAGCCAAGCAGGGCGTCCCGCGGCTGCCGAGAGTGGCCTCTACATTCAAGTGGCATCGCTGAGTTCCGTTGAGCGTGCCGAGCGGCTAAGTAGCCAGCTAAGCGACCGGTTGACCAGTCAGGCGAGAGTATACGAAGCGGCCGGTAATTACCGTGTACAGATGGGGCCTGTTGCTTCTATTAGTGATGCTCAGCAGCTGCAGCAGACGCTCAGAGGACTGGGCTATGATGATGCCTTCGTTACTAATAGCTAATCGGGCGATAAAATCTTGTAGTGACTAATTGGCAATAAGGTGCCTAATTAACGGCGCTAGGGGAATGAGGTGTCCGTGACACAAGTCAAGCAGGAAAGGCCGACCACTGCTAACACTAACGAGCAGCCACTCGGCGATGAGTTACTCGAATGTTTGAAAGCGGTTGCCTCGTTCCATCAACATGAGGTGTCATCAGAGGCGCTAAGAGCAGGCTTGCCCTTGGAGCAGGGTAAGTTAACGCCCTCTGTGTTTAGTCGGGCTGCTTCCCGTGCTGGACTGACAGCGCGGATCGTTAAAAGCAAGCTGTCGGCGCTTAACCCAGCGCTATTTCCCGCTATTCTCTTGCTGGAACCGGGTCGGGCGTGCGTGCTGTTGGGGATTGATCTCAAACAGCAAAAAGCGAACGTCATTTTTCCTGAGCTATCCGAATCAAGGGTTGAACTGCCTCTGGAAGAACTGTATGCGGGTTATAGCGGCGAAGCTATTTACGTTCGTCCTAAGTTTCTAGCCGATAACGCGTCTGAATCAGGGGTCAAGAAACGCCGCGATCAGCACTGGTTTTGGGGGGTTATCCGCGAGAATAGGTCTCTCTACCGGGATATCGTGCTTGGGTCGGTGGCGATCAACATGTTTGCTATCGCCATGCCGTTGTTTGTGCTTAACGTCTACGACCGGGTAGTGCCCAATCAGGCAACGGAAACGCTCTGGGTGCTCGCGATAGGCATCTTTATCGTGCTTTGCTTTGACTTGGTGCTCAGGCTAATGCGCAGTAGCTTTGTCGACTTAGCCGCTAGTCGGGCGGACGTGAAGCTCTCCTCCTCAATCATGGTCAAAGCATTGGGCCTGCGTTTAGAGGAGCGTCCCGCATCCACCGGATCGTTCACCTCGACGCTTCAATCCTTTGAATCGGTACGCGCGTTTATTGGCTCTGCGACCATTCTGGGTATTGTCGATTTACCGTTTGTACTCATGTTTGCCGCGATCATCGCGCTGATTAATCCCTGGCTAGTGCTGCCGGTATTGGTGGGTATTGTATTTGTGCTGCTCTACGCACTGGCGGCTCAGGGCAAGCTTCATGAGCTTTCACAAACGACCTGGGAAGTAGGTGCGCAGCGCAACTCACTGCTGGTGGAATCAATTTCCCAGCTGGAAAATGTTAAGGCGTTGCGGGCAGAGAGCCGCATTCAGCGTCACTGGGAGAAATCGACGGCCTTTCTTTCCCGTACCGGCGCGCAGCTTCGGATGGTCAGCACTTCGGTATCTAACGTGGCTCAGTGGGCGCAGCACAGTGTTGCGGTGTGCGTCATTATCGTGGGTGTTTATCAAATTATTGAAGGTAATCTTACCCAAGGCGGTTTGATTGCCGCTTACATGCTATCTTCCCGGGCGATGGCACCTATCAGTCAAGCCGCGGCACTGCTGGCGCAGTATCATCAATCTTCAACGGCACTAGAGTCATTGAACGCGGTGATGGATAAAAATGTGGAGCGCCACGAAGGTAAGGCCTATGTAGAAAAGCCCAGCTTCGCAGGCAATATTCGCCTTGAAAAAGTCACTCTGCGCTACCCCAACGAAGAGCGAGAGGCGCTAAAAGAGGTATCGGTGACCATTAAAGCCGGTGAGAAAGTTGCCCTGCTAGGCCGCATTGGTTGCGGTAAATCGTCATTAAACAAATTGGTGTTAGGGTTTTATCAGCCAACCTCGGGTGCGGTGCTGGTAGATAACGTGGATATTCGCCAGCTCGACCCCCTGCAGTTGCGCCGCCATATCGGCTATGTGCCCCAAGACGTTAGCCTGTTTTCTGGCTCTCTGCGGGACAATATTGTCTCTGGTGGCGGCAGTGATCGCGTTGATGACGAAGCGCTGCTTAGGGCGATTGGACTGGCTGGTTTAGAGTCCTTCGTCAATAGCCATCCCCATGGTGTGGATTTGCAAGTAGGTGAACGCGGCCAAGCACTTTCCGGTGGGCAAAAGCAGTCCGTCGCTATCGCTCGTGCGCTGGTGCAGGATCCACCTATTCTGCTGTTGGATGAGCCGACAAGCTCCATGGATAACGCCAGCGAAGAGGCGTTTAAAGCCAATCTTAAAAACGTCGCTGCTGGCAAAACCATTCTAGTCGTCACGCACCGCACCTCGCTCCTCTCATTGGTCGATCGAATTATTGTCATGGATGCCGGCAAGGTCGTGGCGGATGGCCCGCGGGATACCGTGGTCGAAGCACTGCGCAAAGGCCAGATTGGGAGGGCATCGTAATGGCTCGCAAACCCTCTTCCACCACCGAACAAAAGGGTTTTGACGCGATTGGCCGATTCTCTGAAAAAGGCCAAAAGCCGTTTCGTCCTTTTATGGATCGGCTGTTTGCCAAGCGTGTGAGCGCTGCCCATCTAAGTCGTGATTGGGCCAGCGATACCGACTGGGCGCGCATGCAGCAAGAGCCTATTCGTGCACGGTTATTCCTCTATACCGTCCTGCTCGCTGTGGTTGCGCTGTTAGTGTGGGCGTATTTCGCTTCTATCGATGAAGTAACCCGTGGAGCAGGGCGTGTGATCCCCGCAAGCCAGCTACAGCGTATCCAGTCTTTTGATGGCGGTGTGGTTGAACAGATATTTATTCGCGAAGGACAAATCGTTGAGGCTGGCGAAGTGCTGATGCAAATCGATCCAACGCGCTTTGTCTCTGATTTTCGTGAAAACCGTGCCCAGCGTTATGCGCTTCAAGCGCGTGCCGAAAGGCTACGTGCGCTAGCAACGGGCACTGCGTTTGAGCCTTCCGAAGAGCTCCGCCAAGAAGTGCCTGACATTGTGATGCAAGAACGCGAGGTTTATGAAAGCCGTCGCGAAGAATTGCGCGAACAAGAAAACGTCCTCAATGACCGTATTCGCCAGCGCCAAGAAGAGCTGCGAGAGGCACAAGCTCGTCTTGATACCGCCCAACGTGAAGTCAATATGGCCAGTCAAGAGCTTAATTTAACGCGCCCGCTATTGGATTCGGGGGCTGTGTCTGAAGTAGAAGTGCTGCGCTTACGGCGGGATGGCTCCAGTGCCACAGGGGAGCGTAACCAGGCTGAGGCTGCCGTTTCTCGGCTTGAAGCCGCGGTAGAAGAAGCCGAGGGGCAACTGTTGGAGTTGGGCGCAGAACGTCGGAGTGAGTGGCGGAATGAACTTGCTCAGACGTTGGGCGACTTAAATGCATTGCAACAATCGGGAACAGGGTTGCAGGATCGCGTCCGGCTGACGGAAATTCGCTCACCGGTTGATGGTATTGTTCAGCGCATACACATCAATACCATTGGCGGTGTTGCTCAGCCAGGGCAAGAAGTTGTTGAAATCGTGCCTACTGACGACCAACTTCTGGTTGAAGCGCGCATCGCTCCGCAAGATATCGCCTTTTTGCATCCAGGGCAGCCAGCGACGATTAAGCTGACGGCCTATGACTATGCCATCTATGGCGGCTTACAGGCCGAGCTTGAGCGTATTAGCGCCGATACCATTACAGACGATGACGGTAATACCTTCTATCAAGTGCGGGTGCGCAGTTTAGAAAACGAAAATGTCGCCGATAGGCTACAAGTAATTCCCGGCATGACGGCGCAGGTGGACATAGTGACGGGTAAGCGCACAGTGATGCAGTTTATGCTGAAACCTGTCTTAAGAGCGTGGCGTGATTCCATGGGGGAGCGCTGATGAAACATTGGTTTATTACCGTAGACGGCAGTTTAAAAGGACGTTGGAAAAAAGCGTTTGAAAATGTTGGTTCATCAGGCCCTGAAACGGTTCTCCAATCAGCTAAACCGAATGACTTGGTATGGCTGTCCACCACGGTTAAAAATTGGCCGCAGTTAGTCCCTTTAATTGTTGCTGAAGGTGCAGTGGTCGTGGTGCTCAGCTATGCACCGGATGACCGGGAAGCGCTAAAAGCGTTAGACCTTGGCGCGCGCGGCTATGTGCATACTCTGGCCGCCCCTGAGGTGCTTAAACAGGTGGCCTTGGTGGTGACTAACCAAGGCGTATGGGTAGGCCAAGAGTTGTTAGCAAAGGTGTTAGGCGGCTCCTTTAAGACGCTTCAGCAGCGTAACCAAGGCGGCTCATTTCAAAATAGTGAATATCTTTCCCTGCTAACCGAACGCGAGCGTGGAGTCGCGCTCGCGGTTGCCCAAGGGGCCACCAATAAAGAAGTGGCTCGATTGTTGGATATTACTGAGCGCACCGTAAAAGCGCACCTTAGCGCTATTTTTAAAAAACTCGCCGTGCGAGATCGTTTGCAGCTAATCCTCAAACTGGCGCCAGTTGCGGAACAGATGAGCTCCTAGTACCCAGCCTCGAATTGTTGAGCAGTTGTTGTTAGGAAATGTTCACCAATAGCGGCATCACTTATCAGTTATTGCTGGGTTACAAAATGAGGCCTAAAGGGCCTCATTTTTTTGTCCATCGGTACAATACTTTTTAATTGCCTACTCCCCTAGGATGGATTCATATGCCGCTAATCTCACTAGTGCGAACGCGCTAGCTCAGTGGCACCAAACAGTGATCTAGGAGTGGCACATGGCAACGGCAACGATAATCGCTATTACAGGGCAAGCATGGGCGCGTGACGAAGCGGGTAATCTACGTGAACTGCGCATTGGCGATACGCTTCAAGAAGGCGAGACGCTAATTACCTCCAGTGATGGTCGCGTAGAGCTAGATTTTGCTGATGGTACGGGCGCCAATGTCGTAGAAGGCGGCCAAGAAGTGGCCGTTTCTGCCGATCTGGTTAGCGATCTTATTGTTGCAACGGAAGAGGCCAGTGTCCAAGACGACGACCTCGACGCGCTACTCGCTGCGCTAAATGGCGAAGAGGGTGATTTACTTGATCTTCTTGATGCCACTGCCGCTGGTGGTGGCGCCGGTGGCGGTGGCGGGGGCAGTGACTTCGTTCGCGTTGCCCGTATCGCCGAAGAAACTGACCCGCTTAGTTTTAGCACCGAAGGTGGTTTAGAAGGTGCTGAGTTTGTGGAGTTTGATGGTGGGGCTTTAGCAACTGCTACCGCTGATGAAGTGCCTGAGCCAGAACCGACTCCTGTGCCCCAGCCTGATCCAGAACCTACGCCCGAGCCAGAGCCGACACCAGAGCCAGAACCGACGCCTGAGCCAGAACCGACGCCAGAACCTGAGCCTGAGCCAGAACCTGAGCCAGAACCTGAGCCAGAACCTGAGCCGAATCCTACGCCTGAACCGGTTCTCGCGTTGGTCTCCATCGCGGGTGAACAGACTATCGTTGAGGGCGAGACCTCGGCCGCGTACACCGTCTCGGTCGATCAGCCAGCATCAGATGTGACCAGCGCGATCACCGTTGAACTGAACTACAGCGGTACCGCCCAAGACGGCACCGACTTTAACGGGGTGGCCAGCGTTACGATCCCCGCGGGCAGCAAC
>NZ_JAWJUW020000027.1:0-35708 GCF_033052795.2 Halovibrio sp. HP20-59 | reverse complement strand
GCGAAACTACGAAAGCATGGTGGCCTTAGCTTGTGGTTTTTTATGGCTGCCCATGTGAAACGTCAACAGGCCCTAGAGCATTGCACTCTTTTTTGTCTTAATCAGGACTACTCAAGGTAGCCCGTTGGCGTCCCTGGCAGGAGTCGAACCTGCGACCTGCCGCTTAGGAGGCGGCTGCTCTATCCTACTGAGCTACAGGGACTTAACGCGGTCTAAACGAGCGGGTGCGTAGTATAACGCGTCCGCTTAAGCAGGGCCAACCGGGTGGCGTCATTCATTCCTGGACTATATCCATCCCAGCAAACGCAGCGTAAAGACGCCCAGCGTAACGGTAATACTCGCCATCAGCGTGGTGATGGCGATGATATTGGCGGATAGGGCCACATTGCCGCCTATCGCTTTAACCATAACAAAGCTCGCTGCCGCGGTGGGGCTGGCAAAGAACAGAAACAACAAGCCTAACTGTGCGCCTGAAAAGCCCAGCAGCCAAGCTGCCAGCGTGGAAAGCACCGGCAGCACGACCATTTTCATCAAACTGGCGCCTAGTGCTACTTGGCTACTGTCGCGCATGCTCGACACGGAAAGCGTCGCGCCGATACAAATCAACGCCAGCGGTAGCGTTAGAGAGGCAAAGTAGTCCCCCGAGGTGATCAACCAACGGGGCAGCGGGATCGAAAACGCAGTAAACGGCAGCGCAACAAACACAGAGACGATCAGCGGGTTAGTGGCAACGTGTTTGAGTAGGCTGCGCCAATCGGTTGCCTGCCCAGGCTGGTAGAACGCCAGTATGACCACCGAGAGCGCGTTGTATACCACAATGACGACGCCTAACAGCAGGCTGCCCGCCGAAAGGCCATAGTTACCGTACATCCCCGCCGCTAACGCCAGCCCTACTATCCCACAATTGCCACGAAACGCACCCTGTACGTAAATGCCCCGGTCATCATGCGCTACTCGATAGTGCGCCCACGCCCAGCTCAGCAGAAACTGCCCCAGCGTCGCGGTGGCAAAAAACACCATGAGCGGGACATCCAATGCAACGCTTAAGTCGGCTTTTATCAAACTGAGGAAGATCAGTGTGGGGAGCGTGGCTCTAAATACCAGCGCTGAAGCGGTCGAGACAAAGGCGCTATCGATCCATTTCAAGCGCTTAAGACCCAGGCCTACAAACACCATCGCGAATACAGGCAGCGTGACATCCAGCGTGCGGGCAAACAGTTCAAGTAGGTTCACAGCGAAATCTCGGTCAGCCTGAGTTTAACAACAAGTTCAGCACTTACTTATATTCTCCTGCTCAGCGAGGTTTGTCGATCCCCCCGCCAACTGCTTAGCCGTATTGGCTAAACAGTTGGGCGCGCATAGATCCGTATAAAGAGCTGGCTTGGTTTAACCAGGTAGATCGAAGAATGTCGCCTGATCAGACTCAAGTGGCATATTTACCACGACGCCATTTCGGCCTTTATCTTTGGCTTCGTAACTGCCTGCATCGGCACGCCCGATCACGTCGACAATAGAGGAATCGTATTCACTAAACGTGGTAACGCCAATACTCAGGGTGACCATATACTCCTTGCCTTCGTGGGTCACCGAAATCTCACCCACCGCCTGACGCAAAGACTCCGCAATTTTCTTCGCCTGAGGCAAGGTACAACTTGGCAGCAGCACCCCAAACTCATCGCCGCCCTGCCGGGCCACATGGTCGCTACGGCGAACCTCCCAGGCGACTATTTGGGCGATACGCCGAAGCATTTCATCGCCTAGCGCGTGGCCACCTTCATCATTAATGGGCTTAAAGTGGTCTAAATCGAACAGTAAAAGCGCCGAAGGGGTGCTGGTTTTTTGAAAGTCAGCAAAGGCTTCTTCCAAACGGCGCTCAAAACCACGTCGATTTAACAGACCCGTCAGCGGGTCGTGTTCTGCTTCCCAGCGCTGTAGCGCCTCCTGCTGTCGGCGCTCGGTGATGTCTTTCACAACACCAACCAAACCTAACGTATACCCATCTTGCGAAAGCGTGACCACGCGGGCATGAACGTCCAACCATAGAAGCTCGTTATCGCTGCGCACGAACCGGAACTGACGCACAAAATCACTGCCGGTGCGCAAGCTGTGCTGCCACATATCTCGCGTCCCAGCGCGGTCGTCAACGTGGATTTGTCTTATCCATTCCTCCATCGGCACTTCAGCGGTAATTCCCAACATGGCCAACAGGGCTGGATTCATATAAGTGATATCGCCGTTAATATCCACGACGAACATCCCTTGGGGCGCCGCACTGAGTACCGAATCCAGAAAGGCCTCGCGCTCCTGCAGGTTGCCAAGCAATTGCTGTCGTTCTCCTTCCACCCGGTTAAAGGTAGACGCCACCTGCTGTAACTCTTGCATATTGGTCGCTAGGCTAACGTTTTCGCGGTAACCCAGACCCACTTCACCAATTTGCTTTTCTAAATGGCGAAGGGGAGAAAGCACTCGTCCCAGCATCCACCAGAGTAACGGCATCATCAAAAGCGCCAGCAATACCCATAGCCACCATAGCTGTTTAATAAAGTCCGCTAGTGGAAGCTGTGCTTGTTCAACGGGCAAAAAGAGACCGATAACCCAGCTGGCTGGCCAAACTTGCGCATAGGATTGCAGCGCTGTTTCGCCGCTTAAAATCTCGCCAACTCCGTCCCCTTGCCAGCCGTAAAGCGCCAAGTTTAACAACGGGTTAAACTCCTCGCTCGGCACGGGTGAATTTATTAACGAACGATTGGGATGATATAAAATCTTTCCTGATGCAGTCGCAACGGCGGCATAACCTCTCTCGCCCAAGCGCACCTTGGCTAAGCGGCTAAAGATTCCCCCTGAATCAAGGCTGACAACCCCACCAATAAAACCATTGAAATCGCCTTGTTGGTTAAATCTTGGGACGCTAACCAGCACTATCGGCATACCGCTCGCTCGTCCTACAAAAGGCTCGCTAACGTAAGGGCGCCGGGTACCACGCAGCATACGGAAATATTCAAGCTCAGCGGTTTCGAGTCCTACCCTACCCACAAGCGCTGGCCAGTCTGCAATAATGCGACCGTCTGGGTTACTCACCACAATCCCTTCAAACAAGGCTAGAAGGGGGTCATTGTTGCGCAGTTCATCACTAATCCAATCCGCGTCATCGGCGATACCAATAATTGTGTTTAAACGCTCCAAGGCTTGAAAACGCAACTCTATTTGCTGGGTAATTTCGTCCGCCAGCATGGTGGACTCGTAGCGCAGGTGAGACATATTGGTCTCATCCACCATCGTTTTACCTAGCTGCCACGCCATACCTAGCACTAACGTCACCACGACTAGCCAGGTCATAGCCAGCCCCAGCAGAAGCCGCCCTCGTAAAGAACGAAAGCCATATGACTGATTTAAAGGGCGAAAAAAACGCACCGAATTACCTTTTTTGGGGTGAGGTGATGTAGGCCATTAACTTTGATTAATAGTATTATGAGACACAACTAACCTAAGTTAACAAAAAAAGCAGCGTTCCGCGCGTTGGAAATACCAGCGAAACCTGGTTTTTATCTTCATTTCGAGCACACCCTAGCGTATCAGCACCCTACACAGCTGTGATAGCCAATGTCATTGTGTGTATGAAACGCTGAGGACGACATTAAGGTACTCCCAGCTGATTTTCCTTATAGAGAGCATGCCACCGAGCCGGATCATGGCAACAACACTCGGCGGTATAAGGCAAACGTAAAGCAAACGCTTGATGCACTAGGCGCGCTACTGTAATACTTTATTATTGTTATAGACCCAAGGATATAGGCATGGATTGTTTTAGCGACGCTGAAGGCTCAACACCTTCTTGGTACGTCATTCAATGCAAAGGAGGGGAATCCTTTCGGGCCGCCGACAACCTCACTAACCAAGGGTATGAGGTGTTTCACCCGGTGCTTAACGCCCAGCGTAAGCGTCAGGGCAAGCTAATCACTGTTGCAGAACCGCTATTTCCCTACTATCTGTTTATCCGCCTGGATCAAGTCGCCAGTGATTGGCGACCGATTCGCTCTACGCGTGGCGTATTGCGCCTGCTCACCTTCGGCAACAGGCCAGTCGCCGTTCCCGAGCCGTTGGTCGAAACGCTACGGGCCCAACCTCATCACGAAGAAGGTAGCCACACTTACTTCAGCACCGGAGAGAAGGTCACCATTAACGACGGCCCGTTCAAAGACCTCGAAGCTATTTTCACCCGCTGTAAGGGCGAAGAGCGCGCCATCGTTTTGCTCAATGTGCTTAATCGGCCACAGCACATTGAAGTACCGCTAGAGACGTTAAGCAAGTTGTAGCAGGGGGTAACAAGGTGGGTATCAGGTGAGAGCAAAGAGCAGCATAGGCCACCCGCCGCCGCGACGCGGATGGCGGCAATGCTTGCTGTTCTTTGGCATATGCTTACTCGCTTATAACTCATACCCCGCTTCGCGGGCGAGAAGCGTATTGGCTTTTAACCAGCCCTCAATGTTTCCGCAATCAAACGTGCGTCCGTTCATTCGGAAGGCTTGTACGGGTTGGCCTTCCTGCATCAATCGATCAATCGCATCGGTCAGCTGAATTTCATTCCCGGCTCCCGGCGGCTGATCACTTAACAGCTCCATCACCCGGTAAGGCAACACATAACGACCGATAACTGAAAGCCGTGAAGGCGCTTCCTCGGGCTTAGGCTTTTCAACAACACCGCGCATATCAGCGCTTTCGCCCGTCCTGGGCTCGCTTCCCCCGCAATCCACGATGCCGTAGCGGTGAACTTCCTCTTCCGGCACGGCTTCCACCATAATCTGAGCGGCGCTGCTCGCATCCCAGCGTGTCACCATGTCACCAAGATCACAGCTATCACTGTTCGCCTGGGGCTTCACCAGCACATCCGGCAGAATCACAGCGAAGGGTTCACCCTCACCCAGCAAATGGGCGGCGCAAAAAACCGCATGGCCTAAGCCTTGTGCATTAGGCTGGCGTACGCTGGTGATTTTAAGCCGTGGCGGCGCAATAGCGGAAAGGGTTTCCAATAGCGCATCTTTACCTTTGTTCGTCAACGATTCCTCAAGCTCTGCATGCGCATCGAAGTGGTCTTCAATCGCAGACTTACCCGAGCGAGTGACTAAGATAATTTCGTTGATCCCCGCTGCTAAGGCCTCTTCCACCACATGCTGAATCAGTGGCCGATCAACCACTGGCACCATTTCCTTTGGGATCGCCTTGCTGATGGGTAATAAGCGCGTCCCAAAACCCGCTACCGGAATAATCGCTTTGCGCACTTGCGTCATCACTGCTTCCTTCATTAAGTGATTCGTTAATTAATTAATGGCGCCGCCACTCACCTATTTTCTGCACCAGCTGCTCGGTGCTTGGGTCTTGCACCACCTCATACTCTAGAGGCTCCCCCGTCAGGGTTTGATAAAGGCTTGTGGCTAACTGTTTACCTAGCTCAACGCCCGGCTGGTCAAAGGGGTTAAGGTCCCAAAGTACCGACTGAACAAACACCTTGTGCTCGTAAAGCGCTAACAACGCCCCTATGCTCCAGGCGTCTAGCCGTTTTAAGAGTAATAACGAGTTGGGCTGATTGCCGCGATACCCTTGCGCCATGTACCCCCGCAGGGCCGTTGGAATAGCGTCATCGCCTAACGCAAACAACTGCGCCTGAGCCAAGCAATTCGCCAGCGTTAGCTGCTCTTGGGCAGCCATCAACGCCTGCACACTCTGGGTAGCGACCACTTCGCGCTCGGCGACCGCCACAAAATCAGCGCTTACCGTGTGCCCGCCTTGATGTAGTAATTGATAAAACGCATGCTGCGCGTTAGGCCCTACATCGCCCCAAATAATGGGACAGGTAGCATGTGTGACCGCCCGCCCATTCAAATACACGCTTTTACCGTTGGACTCCATTTCCAACTGCTGTAAATAGGCAGGCAGACTTCTCAGGCGACTGTCATAAGGCAGCATTACATGGGTGGGGATATTCAAGAATTGACAATTCCAAGCCCCCACTAGCTGATGGCAACAAACCTTAGGGACATCAAGCTCAAGCGATTCACTCAACCATGTTAAAGCCGTTTGAACATTGAATTGCGTATCGGCAGTCGTAAACGACTTAGACACCAATACTAATAGCGTTTTAGCCGGATCCAAGGACTCCATCAGCGGCAGTAGTTGGGCGCCATCCATACTGGAAACATAGTGAAGGTTAATGCGCGTATAGCTGGGGCGATCCGCCAACGCTTCACTGACCAATTGTGGACCTAGATCAGAGCCACCGACACCAATATGCACTACATCAGTGATTGACTGCCCGGTGGCCCCAAACCATTCACCCTGATGTAAACGCTCGACCATGGCGGCTAGGCGCAAGCGCTGCTGTTGGCAAAAGTAGCAGCCTCTTGCATACCATTGGGCGGCGTTACCGTCGTCGGCCAGCGCGCTGCCATGTGCAGTGCCGCTCGCTGTTCTGAAGGATTTACCACCGCACCAGCAAAAAGTGCATCGCGCTTTTTTTCCAACCCCGTGCTGCGCGCCCAATCGACTAATAATCCCAACGTTTCAGTCGTCAAGCGCTGCTTGCTAAAATCCACATGGAGAGTGCCGAACGTAAACGCTAGGGCCTTTGCACGGCGTGTCGCGGTGGCTGAGCAGCTGCCAAGCAAATCGCTTAACGGCTGCGCCTGCAAATGCTCGGCATGATTTATGAGCGCATTAATGGGCGTGTAAAGGCGGTGACTCACTGCTGTTAGCGACGTATTCATGCATTACCTTCCTGATGATGTCCAAGCAACAGCCGTTACCCTTTCAATACATCTGCTAACAGCTTTTGCGCGTTCTCAATCAACTCATCCAGATGCTTCGAGCCTTTAAAGCTTTCGGCATACACTTTGTAAAGCGACTCGGTACCACTGGGGCGGGCGGCAAACCAACCGTTTTCGGTGGTCACTTTAATGCCGCCAATCGTCGCGCCGTTTCCAGGGGCCGCCACTAGCACCGCCGTGATAGCCTCGCCCGCCAGGGTTTTCTCAGTCACGCTGTCAGCGCTTAGGTGTTTAAATGCCGCTTTTTCGGCGGATGAACAAGGCGTATCAACACGCTTGTAGAAAGGCTCGCCAAAGCGCTCCGTTAGCGTGCGGTAATACTCGCTGGGTGGTTTGCCGGTCACCGCCATGATTTCCGCTGCCAACAAACAAAGCACAATGCCGTCTTTATCGGTGGACCACGCTTTTCCATCCCGAGTCAGCAGGCTTGCGCCAGCGCTCTCTTCACCACCAAAAGCCAACCAACCTTCGTGCAGGCCATCGACAAACCACTTAAACCCCACGGGGACTTCATAAAGCTCGCGCTCATGGAACGCCACTACGCGGTCAATCATCGAAGACGACACCAGCGTCTTGCCAATCTTGAGCGTTTCGGCCCATTCAGGGCGGTGGGTAATCAAATAATCGACACACACAGCTAAAAAATGATTGGGGTTCATCAACCCGTTAGCATCCACAATGCCGTGGCGATCCGCATCGGGGTCGTTGCCAAACGCGATGTCGAAGCGGTCTTTGATCTTGAGTAAGTTGGCCATTGCCGCCGGGCTAGAACAGTCCATTCTGATTTTGCCGTCGTGATCAGGCGGCATAAAAGCAAATTCTGGATCCACTGTGGTGTTCACTACGTCAAGATTCAAACCAAAGTGCGCGGCCACTGCCTGCCACACCGGCAGCGCTGTGCCCCCCATGGGGTCAACGCCCAGCGTTAGATTCGCTTGCTGAATAACGCTCATATCAACCACATCCGCTAACTTGGCGACATAGTGCGCGGTGAAGTCGTACTCTTGAGCGTGGGCGATCGCCTCTTCGACCGATACCGTGGGGATATCCTGCAACTGGCGCAACAGGTAAGCATTGGCACGCAGCTCAATCCAACTCGTAGCGTCGGTATCTGCTGGGCCGCCGTGATGGGGGTTGTATTTAATACCGCCATCTTCAGGGGGGTTATGCGACGGCGTAATAATTAAGCCATCGGCTAGCGCCGGGTTAGCCTGATCTTGAGAACGATTGTGGGTCAAAATCGCGTTGCTAACCAAGGGGGTAGCAGTGTAGCCGTGTGCTTTTTCAACAAACACAGGCACCTTATTAGCGGCTAGCACCTGCAACGCACACTCCCAGGCCGGGCGCGAAAGCGCGTGAGTATCAAACCCTAAAAACAGCGGTCCTTGGTAATTTGACTTCACACGGTAATCGACCACTGCCTGTGTAATCGCCAGAATATGCAACGCATTGAACGTGCAATTAAGCGAACGCCCCCGATGCCCCGAGGTACCAAACGTCACACGCTCAGCTTGGTTAGCAGCGTCTGGTTGTTTCTCAAAAAATGCTTTAATAATGGCATCCATTCCTTTTTTCCTCGCACAATAGCACTGATGATCGTTTAACTAGGGAGCCTCTGCTTAACGTAATGAGCGAAGGCCAGACAAGGCAAAAATCAACGAAAAAGCGGAGTTTACGGTTGTAAATGAGCATTTTGATCGAACTCGCGCACGAGGCGATTTTTAACGCCGTATGGTCGAGCGCAATAGTTAATCAGAGGTTTCCTAGCGTAGGGCTACGATAGCAGCTTAACTGCTGCTGTGTTCGTCACTCCACCGTGACACTCTTAGCCAGGTTACGCGGTTTATCCACATCGGTGCCTTTCACCAACGCCACGTGGTAAGCAAGCAACTGCAGCGCCACTACATGCAACACGGGAGAAAGCAGCCCATTGGTTTTCAAATCGGCGTTTTTAGAACCGATGTTTTTAGAAACAGTATTTTTAGAATGAATGGGATCAGGCAGTTGCAATACATGCACATTTTCAGAGGGCTTTACCGTACTGCCACCATCGGCAAACACATAAAGCTCACCGCCTCGAGCGCTGACTTCCTGCATGTTGGCTTTAAGCTTTTCCAACGTTTCATCGTTGGGGGCCACCACGACGACCGGCATTTCTGAATCAACTAACGCCAAGGGGCCATGCTTTAATTCACCCGCTGGGTAGGCTTCAGCGTGAATATAGGAGATTTCTTTAAGCTTCAGTGCGCCTTCCAGGGCAATCGGATAATGCCGCCCCCGGCCCAAAAACAGTGCGTGCTGTTTATCCGCAAAATAACCAGCCCACGCTTGAATACTGGGCTCTAACGCCAGTACTTTTTCGACGGCGACGGGTAAGTGGCGTAACTCGTCTAAATAGGCTTTTTCAGCAGACTCATCCAACCGTTGATTCGCCTTGGCCAGCAATAAGGTGAGCAGGAAAAGCGCACTTAACTGGGTGGTAAACGCTTTCGTCGACGCCACGCCTATTTCCGGCCCGGCGCGAGTAATAAAGCGCAGCGCGGTTTCACGCACAATGGCCGATTCGGGCACGTTGCAAATCGCCAACGTATAATGATGCCCCAGCGCCTTGGCATGATGCAGCGCAGCCAGCGTGTCTGCGGTTTCACCGGATTGGGAAATAGCCACCACTAGCTGGTTAGGGTTGGGCACACTTTGGCGGTAGCGGTATTCACTGGCGATTTCGACGTTACAGGCAATACCCGCTACTTGCTCGATCCAGTACTTGGCGGTCATGCCTGCATAGCTGGAGGTACCGCAGGCAATAATCAGGACCGAATCTATCTGCTGAAAGATATCGGCCGCCTCGGCACCAAAAATCCCCGGTTGTAGCTGCCCTGCCCCGCTAATCATCTCAAGGGTATTGCTAAGCGCCTGGGGCTGCTCGAAGATTTCTTTCTGCATGTAATGGCTGTAATCCCCCAGCTCTACCGCGTTAGCATTCAAGCTAGAGGTAATCACTTTACGCTGGGCAGGCTGGCCTAGCCGATCAATCAAACTGATCGATTCACGGGTCAACCGAGCGATATCGCCGTTTTCCAAGTACATCATTTGCTTGGTCACAGACAGCAGCGCGGAGGCATCTGAGGCAGCGTAGTGGCCATCATCGGCAATGCCCAGCATGAGCGGTGAGCCTTCGCGAGCAACCACCAAACAGTCAGGCTCTTCTTCACTGATGACCGCTAAGGCAAAGGCCCCTTTTAAATGCGCCACGGCACACTGTACGGCGGAAAGCAGGTTTTCTGCTGGTTCGCCAATATGGCCTCTAAAGCAGGCTTGAATCAGGTGGGCGATCGTTTCGGTGTCAGTATCAGAGGTAAAGGCATAGCCAAAGCCCTGCAGCTTTTCACGCAAAGCTTCGTAGTTTTCGATAATGCCGTTGTGGACTACCGCCAAACCGCCGGAGATATGCGGGTGAGCATTATGCTCAGCAGGGACGCCGTGTGTCGCCCAGCGGGTGTGAGCAATGCCCACATTGCCGCTCATGCCTTCTTGCGCGACTTTCAAAGCCAGCTCAGCCACGCGCCCTTTAGAGCGGGCACGCTGCAAGCCGTTAACCCCCTCGCTGGGTAATAGCGCCAAACCCGCCGAATCGTAGCCGCGGTACTCTAGAGTTGCTAACCCATCAAGTAGAAAGGGAATGCTATCATTTGCGCTAGCCGCGCCGACGATGCCACACATAATATACCCACCGGTAGCGTTAGGTTAATATTTAATTCTCAATGTATAGTATTGTAACTTTCAAAGCCAGACGTGCATCAATTTTAGGCTAAGAAGCGCTGCTTTAATGCCCCCACACCACAAAATAAGGGTTGAGCTTTTCGCTGGGATTGGCGTAGCTGAGCGGAGTGCCTTCCAGGGTTTCTACTCGGCCGCCTGCTTCAAGCACTACCGCATGGGCGGCGCCGGTATCCCACAAGCATGTTGGCCCTAAACGCGGATAGGCATCGGCAAAACCTTCGGCAATGATGCACAGCTTTAATGAACTGCCCATGGGCAGCATGGTGTGTTCACCCAGCCGCTCCAACCACGCGGCTAAATCAGGGCTGGGGTGCGAACGGCTACCCACTACGCGCCACGACACGCCTGGTTTGGGCTTACCTGATACAGAAATAGCCTTACGTTCACCGTTAGCCTCAATCTTAAACGCACCCAGTCCTTGCGCGGCCACATAGCCCACCTCAAGCGCGGGTGCGGTCACCACGCCTAGCACCGGCTTGCCGTTCTCAATCAGGGCAATATTGACGGTGAACTCGCCGTTGCGCTTGATAAACTCTTTGGTGCCATCCAAGGGGTCGACTAACCAATAACGGCCCTCGGCATCGGTCCCGGCAAAGCCCTCGATGTCCTCTTCAGAGAGGATGGGGATGTCGAGCGGCAGCGCCTTTAAACCGCGCACAATTACATTGTGCGCGGCCTTATCGGCTTCGGTTAACGGGCTTTTATCGTCTTTTTCTTCCACGCTGAACTCGCGGGCGTAAACGCTCATAATGGCGTCACCGGCTTCGCGGGCAATGCCCTCAACGGCGTCCAACAGGGCTTGATTAATCACAGTCATCGTTTAATCCCTAGCAAAAAAACTGCCAAGAAGGAGCCAGTTTCGCCACTTCTTGACAGTGAGTACATTAAAATCAGCTGATCATTCCACGTTCACGCAGGGCGGCAATTACCGCGTCGGCCGCCTCTTCCGCGCTCATTTCAGATGTTTTCAAGTGCACATCCGGCGTCTCTGGGGCTTCGTAGGCAGAATCAATCCCGGTAAAGTTTTTAAGCTCTCCACGGCGGGCCTTTTTGTAGAGCCCTTTGGGGTCCCGCGCTTCAACAACGTCTAGCGGTGCATCGACAAAAATCTCGATAAACTCGCCCGCTTCCAGCAGATCCCGCGCTAGTTGGCGCTCGCTACGGAACGGCGAGATAAACGCCGACATCACGATCAGCCCGGCATCCACCATCAGCTTGGCGGTTTCCGCCACGCGGCGAACGTTTTCAACGCGGTCAGCATCGGTAAAGCCTAAATCACGGTTCAAGCCGTGGCGTACGTTATCGCCATCCAGCAGGTAGGTATGCTGACCGTGAGCGAAGAGTTTTTTCTCTACCAGGTTAGCAATGGTCGATTTACCCGCCCCGGAAAGCCCGGTGAACCAAAGCACGGCGGGCTTCTGGCTTTTAGCTAAGGCACGGGCCTGCTTATCGATATCCACATGCTGCATATGGATATTCTGACTACGCCTTAAAGCGAAGTGCAGCATGCCTGCACCCACCGTGTTGTTGGTCATCCGGTCGATCAGGATAAAGCCGCCGGTATCGTGGTTGTCTTGGTAAGCATCAAAGGCAACGGCACGGTTAAGGCTCAGGGTACAAACACCAATCCCGTTCAGATCAAGCTGCTTGCTCGCCATATGTTCCAGCGTGTTCACATTGACCTGATACTTGATATCCGTCACGGTCGCCGACACCGTTTGGGTACCCAGCTTCAACAAGTAAGGGCGGCCCGGTAACAGCGCCGCTTCGTGCATCCAGACCAAAGTGGCTTCAAACTGGTCGGCGGTGCGGGCCGGCTGGTCCACACCGGAAATCACATCGCCACGGGAGATATCAATTTCATCTTCCAACAGCAGCGTAATCGACTGCCCGGCAACGGCCTCTTCCAGGTCACCATCCAGGGTATAAATACGCGAGACAGTGCTGCTTTTGCCAGAAGGCTGAACGCGGATTTTGTCACCGGGGCGTACCACGCCGCTGGCCACCATGCCGGTAAAGCCGCGAAAATCCAGGTTAGGGCGATTGACCCACTGCACGGGCATACGGAAAGGCGAGCGCTGTAGATGCTCGGCGTCTAGCTCAACCGTCTCCAGGTAACCCAACAGCGTGGTGCCGCGGTACCACGGCATTTTGGCGCTCTGTTCAATGACGTTGTCGCCTTTCAGCGCCGACATGGGAATGAAGGTGATGTTCTCCAGCCCCAGCTGCTTGGCAAACGCGCGGTATTCCTCAACAATCTGATCAAAACGCGCTTTCGAGTAGTCGACCAAATCCATCTTATTAATGGCAACCACCACGTGACGCATACCCATTAGCGACATCAAAAAGCTATGGCGGCGGGTTTGCGTCAAAATGCCGTAGCGCGCATCGACCATCAAAATGGCCGCGTCGGCAGTGGAGGCCCCCGTGACCATATTGCGGGTGTACTGCTCGTGCCCTGGGGTATCCGCCACGATGAACTTGCGCTTCTCAGTGGAGAAGAACCGGTAGGCCACATCAATGGTGATGCCCTGTTCGCGTTCAGCCGCCAGGCCATCTACCAGCAGGGCAAAATCCATCTCGCCGCCCTGGGTGCCGTACTTTTTCGAGTCCGCTTCAATGGCCGCCAGTTGATCTTCAAACAGCAGCTTAGACTCAAATAATAAGCGACCAATGAGGGTACTTTTGCCGTCGTCGACGCTGCCGCAGGTAATAAAGCGCAGCAGGCCTTTGTGCTCATGGGCTTTCAGATAGCCTTCGATATCGCCAGCAATCAGCTCAGATGAGTGAGACATTAAAAATACCCCTCTTGCTTTTTCTTCTCCATGGAGGCCGCACTGTCGCTATCAATCACCCGGCCCTGGCGTTCCGATGTTTTGGTCAGCAGCATTTCTTGAATAATGGCAGGCAAGGTATCCGCTTCTGACTCAACCGCGCCGGTGAGTGGGTAACACCCCAGGGTGCGAAAGCGTACCTTGCGCATCATGGGTACTTCACCCGGCTCTAATGGCATGCGCTCGTCATCGACCATAATCAGCGCGCCATCGCGCTCCACCACTGGCCGCTCGGCGGCGTAGTAAAGCGGTACGATGGGGATGTTCTGCAGGTAGATGTACTGCCAGATATCCAGCTCGGTCCAGTTGGAGATCGGAAACACGCGAATCGACTCTTTGCCGTTCTTGCGGGTGTTATACAGCTTCCATAGTTCAGGGCGCTGGTTTTTAGGGTCCCAACGATGCTGGGCGGTGCGGAACGAGAAAATACGTTCCTTGGCGCGTGATTTCTCCTCATCCCGCCTGGCACCAC
Source organism: Halovibrio sp. HP20-59 (assembly GCF_033052795.2). Taxonomy (NCBI): domain Bacteria; kingdom Pseudomonadati; phylum Pseudomonadota; class Gammaproteobacteria; order Oceanospirillales; family Halomonadaceae; genus Halovibrio; species Halovibrio sp. HP20-59. The sequence continues at coordinate 21,804 of NZ_JAWJUW020000027.1, read as the reverse complement.
CAAAGGCCGCATCAAAGCCATACTTGTCCAGCGCCTGCTTCAAGCTTTCGGTTTTCATAATGTCGGTATGAATGGCCGAGCCGTGGGTAAAGGGGTTGATATCTTTCTCGACACCTTCCGGGTTGATATGCACCAGCAGGTCCATACCAAGCTCATCGGCCATATTGTCGCGGAACTCGTACATGGCGCGGAACTTCCAGCGCGTATCGACGTGCAACAGCGGGAAAGGCGGGGGCGAAGGTGCAAAGGCTTTGCGGGCGAGGTGCAGCATGACCGCCGAGTCTTTACCAACGGAATACAGCATGACCGGGTTTTCAGTTTCCGCGACCACTTCGCGCATGATCTGAATGCTTTCCGCTTCCAGCCGCTGCAAATGGGTAAGTGATGTCATCATCTGTCCCAACGTTAGGTGAAAAGTTTGCTATCGCGTGTTAAGAAAACCGAGTGCTAGGAAGCCAAGCCAATATCGGCAGGTACCGGCACTAACCAAAACATCGATTGTTGCGCCAGCCATGCCGATATTTCCGAGCTGGCCGACAACCAAGCCCCATGAAACACCAAAGCGACTGGCCCCTTGCCACTGAGCGCACGCATAGCGGCCAGATAGTCATCTGCCACGGGCGGGCGCTTAAAACAACGCATCCACAGTCGGCCACGCGGGCCATGCAAATAGAGCTGGTAAACGGGCGCGTCTGGGTGCGCGATTCGCCGCACGCCGCCCTGCCAACGCTGGTCGGCCTCCAACCTTGCAAACAACGGCGCAACAGACTGGCGATACCACCGGCCCCGCTGCGAACGCTGTTTGGCCAGCGCGCTTAATGGCCACGGTTCATGCTTCAACCCTTCGTTTTCCCACCAGTGCTCAACGGCGCGCTGTGTGACTTCCACTCCATGCTCATCAAGTAACTGCGCCGCCAATGCAGCGCTACTCCAGCCTGGCTGTTCAGCAGGGGGCTGGGCATAAAGCATTTGCCATAGCCGCTGCTGACTGGGGGCATCGAGTACATTGGCCTGCCCTTTCAACCGCCCACGTGGGCGCACCGGCACTGCCGCCCAGCCCCCAGCGCGAAACGCTTTCCAGGCAGCCGAGACCGTAGGCGCGGAAAGCCCGGTTTGCTGGCTGGTTGAAGCGACTGTCAGGCCATCCAAACGCAGCTTCACGGCCTGCATACGCCGCTCATTGAGCTTTTCAGGCGATAAATGTTTAATGCTCAAAATTAAATATAACCTACTGTTTTTAAATGAATTTAATTAAAAATCAACACCAAAAAAACGTAAGCATTAGACACCATCATAAAAGCCTGCGTAAAATCCAGCAAGCGAGCTGTGTGTTTAATTTTACTCAAGGACCTTTTATGACCGCCTGGGCCGTTCTGTTTTCAATTGCTGTTTTATTAGCCCTATTAATTAGCGGGCGCGTAAAGCCCGCCATTGCCTTTGTCACCTTGGCGGGTATTTTTTTGCTGGCGGGGCTGGTGGATACCGCCACCTTGCTGGCTCAATACACCAATCCGGCGCTTGCGACACTGCTGCTCTTACTGATGGTATCGCTGGCGCTTGAACGCTCACCCCTGCTGGGCTGGTTATCGCAGCATTTATTAAAAGGCCACCCACGGCTTGCCACAGCACGCTTAATGGGCAGCACGGCGGTGCTTTCCGCCTTTTTGAATAACACCGCCGTGGTGGCCGCCTTTTTAGGCGCTATTTCACGCCAGCAGCGTATCGCGCCTTCGCGGCTGTTAATCCCGCTGTCTTACGCTTCCATCTTGGGCGGCATTACCACGCTGGTGGGCACGTCCACTAACCTGGTGGTGAACTCGTTTCATTTAAGCGCCAGCGGCAGTGAGCTGGGCATGTTTCAGTTCAGCTGGGTGGGCATTCCGGTGGCACTAATCACCCTGTGCATGCTGATGTGGCGCGCTAACGCCCTGCCCTTTCACGCGCTTGAAAACACCCATGAAAAGCTCGCCTACTTTCTGGCAGCCGACCTGGAACCCAGCTCCCCTATGGTCGGAAAAAGCATCGAAGAGAACGGACTGCGCAGCCTGGACGGGCTTTATTTGCTGGAGATAGAACGCCATGGGCGGCTGATTAGCCCGGTAGCGCCGGATGAGCAGCTACACGCCAATGATACGCTGGTGTTCACCGGCGAAGTGGGCAAGGTACAGGCGCTTCAGCGCTTTCCAGGGCTTCAACTATTTGGCCATCAGGCCGACAACCTGCTCGCAACCAACTTGGTTGAGGTAGTGATTTCCCATGAGTCCGAACTTTCAGGGAAAACGTTGCAAAACGTAGATTTTCGCAGCATGTTCAGTGCAGGCGTGGTCGGTATAAGGCGGGGGGAGAAACGCCTGGAGGGGCAATTAGGAAAAATACCGCTACGTGTGGGGGATTGCCTGCTGCTGGCAGTAAGCGCTGACTTTCGCCAGCACCGCAACCTGGACCGCAACTTTCACTTATTGAGCGGCAGTTTTACCCGGCCGCACCTGAGCCACAAAGAAAGCCTATTCACCGTAGGCGGTTTTGCTACGGTGATCACCCTGGCTACCGCTAATCTGCTGCCACTGTTCCACGGGCTATTGCTATTGCTGGGCGGGCTACTGCTGATAAAAGTGATCAGCCTGGCGGAACTGCGCCGCCGCTTCCCGTTTGAGCTATGGCTGATTATCGGTTCGGCGTTAGCGATTGCCCAAGCGCTGGAAAACTCAGGCGCGGCGGGGTTATTAGCCACCGGCATGCAAAGCTTATTCAGTGGCTATGGCATCTATGCCGCCTTTATTGGCTGCTACCTGCTGACGCTGCTACTCACGGAAACGGTGACTAACAATGCCGCCGCCGCGCTGGCCTTTCCTATCGCTTGGAGCACCGCCCTCGCCTTTGGTGCCGACCCGCTTCCCTTTGTCATGGCCGTGGCCTACGGCGCCAGTGCCTGCTTTTTAATCCCGTTTGGCTACCAAACCCACCTAATGGTGTATTCACCCGGCCGCTACCGTATCACGGACTTCTTGAAGATTGGCTTGCCGGTCAGTGCGACTTATTCGGCAGCGGTATTGGTGATTACGCCACTGGCGTTTCCGTTTTAAATAGCGTTAGAACGCTTGATGACTGGATGCACCCGTCAGGCGCTGCGCGCCATGCTTGGCGCACAGCCAAAAAAACCGGCCTCTAAAGAGGCCGGTTCTATGGGTTTTGCTAAACAGCTTACCCTTTAAGCGTGGTGTTTAGACTAAGCTTAGAAGTCGTAACGAACACCAACGGTAGTCAGGATTTCGTCGTCTAGCGAACGGAAGTTGTCCGAAATAGAACGATCTAGGTCAGTACCATCGTCTTGCTGGTAGACTTCAGCAAAGACATACATCGGCTGGCTGAAGCGATAGTTGCCGCCCAGCATCCAGCGATCCTTATCATCAACACCATCGTATGCCATATCAATACGGGCGTACTGACCATAGACTTCACCCATACCGTAGTCGTAGGTAGCACCCAAGCCCATGATGCTCTCTCTCGCATCAACATCACCGTTAGCTAACAGCTCGTTCTGGCTGTAAGTATCAGTGATTTGCTCGTACTTGAAGCGAAGACTCAAGGCATCAGTCAGGTCATAATTAGTGAAGAAGCCAAACAGGTCTTCACCAGCGGCATAAGAGCCACCGCCGTCGTAGCTAGCACCACGATCATCAACATTTTTGCCCTGACTGTAACCCAAGGACATGTAAAGATCGTTAATGGTGTAGTCAACGGCAGCTGCAGTCGTCCAAGTGGAGCTGTTGTCTTGACCAGCTACTACAGTAGCATCGTTACCAGAAAGGTGCTTGGCTTGAACGTGAGCACGGAAGCCAGAGAGATCCGGTGTGGAGTAAGAAACCGCATCACCGCGGCTATCAGCTGCAATACCGCCAAGCTGTTCCCAGCCAGCATTTTCCGGCACATCGAAAATCACGTCGCCAGAACGATAGTAAACGCTGTCAAAGTTACCAGCCTGAACCGAACCCCAGGAATCGCTGCGCACACCCAGGTAGGTGTTGCGAACAGTGTCGAAGCCATTGGTGTTCTGGGCGTCAGCATCGCCGCGGAATTCCATACGAGCGAAAACGCTCATGTCGCGAGTCACTTCATGGTCGGCAATAAAGCCAAAACGCGAACCCAGGTCAATAAACTCAGAACCGTCTGACTTGGGTTCGCCAGAAGATGATTCAACACCGCCGGTAGTGATGCCATAAACAACACGGCCATAGATATCAAGCTTGGTGCCGTCTTGGTCATAAACAGTTGCTGCTTGTGCTGCTGCAGAGGCGCCCATGGCACCGATGATAGCAGTCGCTAGAAGTGTCTTTTTCATGATTTAAATTCCTTAGCTCGTATACTGTTTCGATCGTTTATGCTCGACTTTAATAAGTCGGCCGTTGGCTTTTGCGGGCCATGCTCTTTTTCCATCCCCGGTTTTTCCCGGTGGTATGCGGCATGTCCTCAACTAAGCCTTGTTATAGTCCAATGCTCGCAAGACGAACTTTATACTGGGATTCCAGGGAACGCAATAGAAAAAAACAGTGTTTTTTTACTATTTTTGCTTTTTTATGGAACCCCTGCATTTACGCTTGGTCTCAGCGCCCTTTGAACTTCTGCTGCAAGCCTAGCAATTTATCTTCCATGCTAAGCGGCTTGTGTGCCTCGCCTTTTTCACTCTTTCGTTCGCTATCAGGCTGTTTAGGCGCCTCTTGGCGGGGCTTTTGAGCATCGGCTTTTGGTTTGGGCGAGCGCTCTTTAGGCTGTTCAGGGGCTTGCTTATCACCGCGCTTTTGCGCTGCATGCAGGGCCGCCTCTTTATCCACCTTTCCCGCCGGCTGGCCATCCAAATCAACCCGCTCAACGCCTACGCGCACCGCTTTTATATAGCGCGGCAGGTTGACATAGTTGGCCAGCGCGCGACGAATGAGCTTGTTGGGCCATGCCTCACGTTCAGCAAGGTCTTGATGAATACCCACTTTTAACGGCTTGGTGTGGCCTTTAAAAAACGCGTTTGGATAACGCTCATACCACTGATTTAGCAATGCGTGCGGTGAAGGTGTTTGCGCCGGTTGTTCGGGTTCATTTGGTTGTTCTGGCGCTACTGACTGTTCTGGCTCTTTTGATGGTTCGGGCGTGGCTGGCTGTTCTGGCGTTCTTGGTGGTTCCGTTTCTTCTGATTGAGCTAAAACGGCGTCAACATTGTCGGCATTGTCATTGCCAGCGTCGTCGGCTTGAGCGCTTTCTAGCGGCGTATCAAGCGCCTCGTCAGCCGCTAGCCGCTGCTTGAGCTGCTGATTCTCTTCGCGCAGCACTTGCAGTTCAGCTTGGGTACGTTCAAGACGCGCCTCTAAGTCATCTAGCATATTCGTTAAGCTGGCGGCCATAGCCGTCTCCTTTGACCTTGTCAGTCGGCGATGCGCTCGTAGACCACGAAATCGTAGTTTGGCTGCCCTTGTGCCGGCTGCCCCGCTACGCGCTGCACTTCACGCCAGGCCTGGTGATCAATCTCAGGGAACGTTGCGTCGCCCTCGACGTCAATATCCACTTCTGTAATGTAAAGCCGTTGGGCAAAAGGCATCGCCTGGCGGTAAATTTCACCGCCCCCCATCACCATAACTTCTTCTGCGGCTTCAATGGTGGCGTGCTGGTCGGCCAAGGCAAGCGCTGAAGGCAAGTCGTGGCACGTGCGCACGCCTTCATGAGCAAACGCCGAGTTGCGGGTAACCACCACGTTAAGCCGGTTAGGTAGCGGCTTACCAATCGAAGCAAAGGTTTTTCGCCCCATCACCAGTGGCTTAGCCTGGGTGATACGTTTGAAAAACTTTAAATCTTCAGGCAGGTACCAGGGCAGCTTGCCTTCTACACCGATCACACGGTTCTTTGCCATGGCGACGATCATCGCCACCGGCACTAACGAATCAAACTCACTGCTTGCTTGGCTCATGGCATCCTGCTGGGTCATACCGCCACCTCGGCTTTGATGTGCGGGTGCGGTTCGTATCCATCAATATGAATATCTTCAAAACGGAACGCAAAGAGATCGTCTATCTCAGAGTTAAGCGCAAGCGTTGGCGCGGCGTTGGGCGTGCGTGAAAGCTGTTCTTTGGCTTGGTCTAGATGGTTACTGTAAAGATGCGCATCGCCCAGGGTGTGGATAAACTCACCGGGCTGCAGGCCTGCTACCTGCGCCACCATGCGAAGCAGCAAGGCATAGCTGGCGATGTTAAACGGCACGCCGAGGAAGATATCGGCACTGCGCTGATAGAGCTGGCACGAGAGCTTTCCATTGGCGACGTAAAACTGGAACAGGCAGTGGCAAGGCGGCAGCTGCATTTCATCGACCTGAGCCGGGTTCCAGGCAGAGACGATTAGCCGACGCGAATGCGGGGAAGTACGCAGCTGCTCAAGCACTTTGGCAATTTGGTCAACGCTGCCGCCTTTGGGGTCAGGCCAACTGCGCCACTGGTAGCCGTAAACGGGGCCCAGGTCGCCGTTTTCGTCCGCCCACTCATCCCAAATCCGCACGCCGTTCTCTTTTAAGTAGGCGATATTGGTGTCGCCTCTCAAGAACCATAGCAGCTCATGAATAATCGAGCGCAGGTGCAATTTTTTGGTCGTTAGTAGCGGGAAACCACGCGATAAATCAAAGCGCATTTGGTGGCCAAAGACTGAGCGCGTACCCACGCCTGTGCGGTCATGGCGATCAACGCCGTGGTCCAAAACAGTTTGCATCAAATCTAAATAGGGTTGCTCAAGCGCAGGCATTGTAGCAGTCACAGCGTTTCCAAATTAACAGGCAAGGTGCGAATCATTCTAGGTGGTGAGGACATAGGGGGCAATGCGAAGATTACCCCATTGACGTCAGCTAACCACCTAGCACTTTTCAAACTAGAACATTTCAAACTAGCACCTTTATAGGCTTTAAATCTTCACATCCACCGGCTGTGAGCGCGACCAGGCTATAACAAACACACCCAACACGATCATGGGGGCCGAGAGCAACATGCCCATGGTGACCCAACCGAAGGCAATAAACCCAATATGGGCATCGGGCATGCGTACAAACTCGACCACAAACCGGAATACGCCGTAGCAGACCAAGAATAACCCTGAGAGAAAACCACGCGAAGTGGGTTTCGCAGACGCCCACCATAAAATAGCAAACAGCACTGCGCCTTCTAGTAACGCTTCATAAAGCGCCGATGGGTGACGCGGCTCGGGCCCCATGCCGGGAAACGGCATGCCCCAAGGCAACGATGTAATGCGCCCTGGCAGTTCGTGGTTAATAAAATTACCAATACGCCCGGCGCCTAAACCAATCGGCACCATCGGGGCAATAAAATCAGTTAGGGTTAAAAATGCCAGCTGTTTACGGCGGGCAAATAGCCAGGCCGCCAACAACACGCCGAGCAGGCCACCGTGGAAGCTCATACCGCCGTCCCACACGCGAAAGACCCATAGCGGGTCGGCCAGCCACTGTTCAAGCCCGTAAAACAGTGCGTAGCCTAGGCGCCCGCCCGCCACAACACCAATGGCCGCATAGAAAAGCAGATCGCCGATATCGTCATTGTTGAGACCAATGCGCGATGCACGCCGACAGCCGAGCCACCAGGCTGCTACAAACCCGACTACATACATCAAGCCATACCAATGGACTTGCAGTGGCCCGATAGAAATAGCCACTGGGTCAATCGTGGGGTAATTAATCATTTACACTCTCTAATCTGGGCTAATCTGGCGAAAGAAATCATTAAAGCTGGCAAGGGCTCAGCCCCCTTCTCATTAAGCGCAATAGCGACAGCCGTTAGCGCAAGAATGCCACCCTTTTTACGCAGGCAGCGAAGTTTAACCCCTAAACAGGGAAAAGGAACATTGCTCATGCTTGCGGTGCGACCTGCAGCCTGTCTGGGAACCAGTGAGCGACGATGCCGAGAAGGGTTTCCGGTTGATACGGCTTGATAAGCAGGTCATCCATACCCGCGGCTAAACAGGCATCACGCCCGGTATTGTCGGCATTGGCCGTCATGGCCACTAATACGCTTTGGCTAACGCCATGGGTGCGCTCGTACTCACGCCAGCGGCGGGTGGTGCCGAGCCCATCCAGCGTCGGCATAAAAATATCCATCAGCACCAGATCAAAACGAATACGCTGTTGACGCTCAAGCGCCTGCTCACCACTGCTAACGCCTTCTACCTGCAAGCCTTGGCTTTCAAGCATCTGCCGAGCCAGCATCAAATTAACCGGGCCATCGTCGACTACCAGTACGCGCAAGTACCCCTGTGAACCAGCGTTTTCACTCTCACTTGATGATTCTGCCCCATCGTCTTGTTCAAAACTTTGCTGCACAAGGTTAGCCAGCAGCGCACGGATATCGGTTAAGTGTGCACTGACATCAATGATATTTTGCCGGCAGTCGGCGGTAATGTCGTTGTCAGCTATGGCGCTTAAATGGTCTAACAAGCTGTCCGTTTCATGCTGCAGTAGCATTAAATAGTCAGATTTCAGGCGTGACTCTTCTCGGGCCCTTTCACGCCCCGCCATTAAGTACTTGACCTGCCGCTGCTGGTACTGAAGGTCGTCCAACAAGGATTGTTCATGCCCTTGTTCGCTATCACCGACTGCTGACGAGCGGTTCATGCCGCGTTCCAGGCCTGCCAATACGGCATTCACGCTGGCCAGCCGCTGAAGGGGTCGATGAGTTTCGTCAACAGCCTCTGGAGAGGCGCACTTATGTGTAGGCAGGGTGTTCTCAGCGGTGGCACATAGCGCTTGGCTATGCCGCTCCAATTCGGTGAGCTCCTGCATGAAGCGGCTATCTTTGCGGCGAGCACGCGCTTTTACCAGCATCAGAAAAGTGCCGACATTCAAACTGCTGCCAAGAAGCATGGCCGCCATTAACCACAGCAGTGTGTTCAAAGAGGTGTAGCCGGACGACGTCCACCAAACCCCAACCCCCACTAGCAGGCATAGTACAGCTTGTACCAGCAGCAGTGGCCAGAGAAGCGGCCACACAATGGCGTTCCAAAAGTACTCCCTTCGATAACGTTGCATGATCTCGCCTTCCTTCTGGCCTAGTAACCTGTGATAACGTATCCATTTTAAGGCTTGGTTATTAATACTGGGCGATACCTGCCGATGCTGGCATCAGTTTACGTCTGCATGTTGTGACTGTCATGGGGCACACTCGCTGAACGTTTTACCTTTTTAACCGACGAGTTTGCTATGTGCTTGATAACGTTTGCTTGGCATCCTGGCTCACCGACGCCGCTGCGGCTAATGGGCAACCGTGATGAGTTCCATGCACGGCCTACGGCGCCGCTTGCCTATTGGCAAGACTGTCCGGCAATTGCCGGTGGGCGCGATTTAGAAGCTGGCGGTTCGTGGCTAGCCGCCAAGCAAGGCGGCACCGTCGCGGCCCTAACCAATGTGCGCGACCCTCAACTGACCACACCGCCAGGTGCGCCGAGCCGAGGGGCGTTAGTATCACAAGCATTACTGTGCGATGACATTGAAAGCTGGCTAACCGCGCTAAAGCAAGGCGAAGCATTACGCTATGCGGGATTCAACCTATTAGTCGCGACGCCACATCGGCTTTGGCACCTGCACCGCAGCCGAAACCGGGTTGCACTCAGTGAGGTAACCCCCGGCGTACACGGCTTATCTAACGCCGACCTTGATTCCCCGTGGCCCAAGCTGTTACACGTTCGCGATGCGCTTGAACACGGCCTTTTTCAAGGCGGCCCTTCACCAGAACGGCCAGCGTCGACATGGCCTACCGCCGTTCGACGTGCGATGCAAAACCCTGATGAAGCAGCCGTTGAAACATTACCCGATACCGGCGTTGGGCTTGAACTGGAACGCCAGCTCTCGGCAGCCTTTATTGTCGGTGAGCGCTACGGCACCCGGGCTACCTCATGGCTAACGTTAGACCACCAGGGTCACATTGAGGTAACCGAGCAGCGCTTCGGGCCGCTAGGTTACTTTGAAGGTGAGACCACTTTGACCCTTCCCAATGAGGCAGCTGCTCAATCGCGGGGAGGCATTAAGTGAGACAACTGCCACTCATCTAGGCGGTCATCTAAATGCGCATGCACCTGAGCTGGGGTATCCAACTTCATCACTTCTACTAACAGTTGCTCGGCATCGCTCAACGGCACCCGGCGGATGGCGGCGCGCACCTTGGGTAGGCTGGGGGCGTTCATGGAAAGGCTGGTAAAGCCCATCGCCATCAGCAGCAAGGCGCCCGCAGGGTCTCCCGCCAACTCACCGCACAGCGAAATTGGCTTGTTGAGGCGCTTGGCATCTTGGGCAAGCTCCAGCAAGGCACCCAGCAAGGCTGGGTGAAGCGCATCGTAAAGGCTTGAAACACGAGGATTATTGCGATCAACCGCGAGTAAATACTGGGTAAGATCGTTACTGCCGACTGAAAAGAAATCGACGCGCTTGGCCAGCGCATCCATTTGATAGATCGTGGCAGGCACTTCGATCATAACCCCTACTTGGGGCCGAACGACGGTCACTCCCTCTTCACCAAGCTCTAAAATAGCGCGATCCAACAAACGCAGCGCCTCATCGACCTCCTCGACGTTGGTGATCATCGGGAAGAGAACGTAAAGGTTATCCAGGTCGATGGACGCTTTGAGCATGGCGCGCAGCTGCACCATCAATACTTCGGGGTGATCCAGCGTCACGCGCATACCGCGCCAGCCAAGAAACGGATTGGCCTCATCAATCGGGAAATAGGGTAAATCTTTATCACCCCCGATATCCAAGGTACGCATTACCACCGGCAGAGGCGCGAAACCTTCGAGCTGGTCGCGATAAAGCTTGGTTTGCTCTTTTTCACCGGGAAAGCGTTCGGTAATCATAAACGGGACTTCGGTACGATAAAGCCCTACCCCGCCGATACGGCTTTTCAGCAGTGCGTTGGCATCGACCGCTAGCCCGGTATTCACCATTAGCGGCATGCTGTAGCCATCTGGCGTGGCGCTGGGTAGGTCTTGTTCGTGTTCGAGCAGCTCACTTAAGGCTTCTTCTTCGGCAATCAGGCTTTCATAGCGCGTCTTGAGCTCAGGTCCCGGACGCACAAACAGGCGTCCGCGGTGACCATCCAGTACCACCGGTGCACCACCTAAACGGGGTAGCGGCAAATCCACCATGCCCAGCACCGTTGGGATACCCATGGCGCGGGCCACAATAGCCACGTGCGAGGTGCTGGAGCCGCGCACCGAGACCAGACCTTTGAGCTTGTCGCGGGGCACTTCGCCCAGCATAGCGACGCTGATTTCATCGCCGACCAAAATAGCGTTATCGGGGTAGGTTTCTGGCGTGGAGGGCGTGTCTTCTTGCAAGTGCGCCAGCACTCGGCGCCCCAGGTCGCGAATATCCGCGGCCCGTTCGCGTAGATAGTTATCGTCTACGCGCTCTAAATACTGCACGTGGCGTCGCACGACGTCAGCCAGGGCGCCAGGCGCCCACTGCCCTTCACGAATACGTTTTTCAACTTCATCGGCCAGCGCCGCTTCGCCAAGCATCTGCTGATAGACATCAAACAGCGCCAGCTCTTGGGCGGAAATCCGGCTGGCTAAGCGTTCGGCTGCTGCACGAATTTCGCTACGGGTCTTGCCAATGGCTTCTTTCAAGCGCGCGACTTCGTAATCCTGATCGTTGGGCACTAGGTCCGGCACGCTATTGAGATCGGAAGGCGGGGTAATCACCACCGCTTCCCCCATGGCCATGCCCGGCGAGGCAGCCACGCCTTTAAACATTGCCTGCCCACCGGCAATTGCCGGGCGCAGCAGGTTTCCTGTGGCCAAGGCGTGGGCTAATACGCCTGCCAGCTGTGCGGCCATGGTCACCAGGAAGGCTTCGTCTTCATCGTCGTAGCGGCGTTTTTCAGCCTGCTGTACAACCAGCACGCCGAGCATCAGCCTCTGGTGGATGATGGGTACGCCTAAGAAGCTGGAGTAGCGCTCTTCGCCGGTGGCTTCAAAATAGCGAAAGTGCGGGTGCATCTGAGCTTCTTCAAGATTTAAAGGCTCGCTACGTTTGGCCACCAAACCCACCAAACCCTCGCCTAACGGAAGCACGACGCGACCCACCGCCTGGGTACGCAGGCCAATAGTTTCCATCAACACCAGCGATTCGAGCTCTTTGTCGTAGAGGTAGAAGGAGCACACATCGGTCTGCATCGCCTTACGAATTCGGCGTACCATCGTGGACAGCGCGGCGTCGAGGTTGCGCGCGCCATTCACTTCCTGAATTACCCGGCGCAGCACCTCAAGCATGGACGTTTTACTTTTCACTGTTATTTGCCTCGCTGAGGAATTTTCTGGCAAGCCCCGCTGCGCGCTTTAGTTTGGGCAGCGGTAGGTCGCCCTATTCTTCATCCTGTGCCAAACGCTGAACGCGGGGAGACAACTCTCGTAGCGCGCGCCGATAGACTTCTCGTTTGAAAGGCACTACCTGCCCTAACGGATACCAGTAGCTAACCCACCGCCACCCATCAAATTCGGGGGTAGGCGTTGACGTCATACAAATTTGGCTTTCCTGGCAACGGATTTTAAGTAAAAACCACTTCTGCTTCTGGCCAATACAGACCGGGCGCGAATGCGTACGAATCATACGTCGCGGTAGACGGTAACGCAGCCAGCCCCGAGTGCAGGCAACAATATCAACATCGTCGGCGGTTAGGCCGATTTCTTCGAATAGCTCACGAAAAAGCGCTTGTTGTGGCGTCTCGCTTGCATTGATGCCCCCCTGGGGAAATTGCCACGCATTTTGTCCTACCCGACGTGCCCAAAGCAGCTGCCCCTGGCTATTGGCAATAATAATGCCAACATTGGGGCGAAAGCCGTCAGCGTCGATCACGGACATCACCTTCATAAATTTTCAGTTGCCCCCATTTTTCCACAAGGGCGACAAGCGTATCAATACAATATAACGCTAAGTGATGAATGGTTTCGTTCCAGCGTGGCTGAGACAAACGTGCGCTGGTGGGAATGGTAGAGCGAGTCTGCGATAATCCGCGTCCGTTATTTGCCTTATTATTAGCGTTTTTTCTACACGACTGATTGCTTACAACCACTGACTAAAAAGGGGAACGCCGTGAGTCTGGCCATTTTCGATTTGGATAATACGCTGCTATCCACTGATAGCGATCATGCCTGGGGCGAGTTTCTACTCGAACAGGGCGCGGTAGACTCGGCGACTTACCAGGAAGCTAACGAGCGTTTTATGGCCGATTACAATGCGGGCACCTTGGACATGGCCGCCTTTTTAGAAGTGGCGCTGAAGCCGCTGGCTGACAACACCCCTGAGCAGCTTGCCGCCTGGCATCAGCAGTTCATGGTCAGCAAAATCGAGCCCAACATTCTGCCGAAAGCAGAAGAGCTGCTCGCCCGCCATCGCGGCAAAGGCGATACCCTGCTAATTATTACCGCCACCAACCGCTTCATCACCGCGCCAATTGCCGAGCGCTTAGGGGTGGACCACTTAATAGCGGTAAACCCTGAAGTTAAAGAGGGTCACTACACCGGGCGCGTTTCGGGTGTTCCCAGCTATCGCGAAGGTAAGGTCACTCGCCTTGAACAGTGGCTGGTAGAGCAAGACCAAACTATGGAGGACGCTTGGTTCTATAGCGACTCGCACAATGATTTGCCACTCTTAGAAATCGTCGAACACCCTGTCGCCGTCGACCCTGACGATACCTTGCGAAAAGTCGCCGAAGAACGCCACTGGCGGATTATGAGCTTACGCGGTTGATGAAGGGTAAGTAGTGAATGGTGAATAGACGTTTTATCACCATTCACTAATTAAAATTTAGGACTCGCATTTTGTAAACCCGCGGTTAGCATTGGAGCAGCGCCTATAAACATACCTGCCCAGTCCCACTGCGCACTTAAGCTACCTTTTGTGAACGAATTTCCAACATGGCAGCAATACTCAAATGGTAATCAATATCTGGCCACTCAATGCCTGTCGCATCACAAATAAATAGGTAATGCCGCAGTACCTTAACAGAGGCCTGCTCAAGCTCCGGGTACCAGCTCATAGGCGTTGAAATACGCCGTCCATCGCTCAGTTCGACATGAAGGTAGTGGTCATCAAAATGAACTTCTTTACCTGCTAAACCAGTCATTCCAAGTCTCCAAAAATTGCTGTCTATGCAAGCTAATCAACTCAAGACACTCCTTGAGCTCCTGCTTCTTTAATGATGAATAAACCACGACATCAGACTCAATCTCAACTTTAGCCCATCCATCTGACTTCATAACATGCACATGAGGTGGAGGATGTTCATTGGCATAAAAAAAGAACTTGAAGCCTTTTTCATTCAGTAACGTTGGCACTTCATTGTCCCTTTTTGTAATGCTAGAAGCATAGCAACCCCCAGCCCTACCGTCACTGGTAGAGCACAGGGTTAGTGCACCAATAAAAAAACCCCGCAAGCATGGCTTCCGGGGTTTGGCGTTTACTGGCGCCTGTGTAAAAGCGTCAGTGGGCGCGTTTAGCCGAGCAGGTGTTCGACCGCAGCACGCTCTTCGCGCAGTTCTTTCTCGGTGGCTTTCATCTTCTCTTGGCTGAATTCGTCAAGCTCAAAGCCTTGAACGATTTCATACTTGCCACCCTGGCAACGTACCGGGTAGGAGTAGATGATGCCTTCGTCGATGCCATAGCTGCCGTCAGAGGGAATCGCCATGCTGACAATGCCCTTGGAACCCAGCGCCCAGTCGTGCATGTGGTCGATGGCGGAAGAGGCAGCTGAGGCGGCAGAAGAGGCACCGCGCGCTTTGATGATCGCCGCGCCGCGCTGCTGCACGGTGGGGATAAAGTCGTTTTCGTACCAGTCGCGCTCAACCAGATCAAACGCTGCTTTGCCGTCGACTTTGCACTGGGCCAGATCCGGGTACTGGGTGGCACTGTGGTTGCCCCAGATGATCATGTTTTCAACGTCAGTGACGTGCTTGCCGGTTTTTTGGGCCAGCTGCGTCAGTGCGCGGTTGTGATCCAGGCGCGTCATGGCAGTGAACTGACCGGCGTCCAGATCCGGCGCGTTGCAGGATGCAATCAGCGCGTTGGTGTTAGCTGGGTTACCCACGACCAGCACTCTCACATCACGGCTGGCGTGATCGTTCAATGCTTTACCTTGAACGGAGAAGATCGCGGCGTTGGCTTCGAGCAGGTCTTTACGCTCCATACCCGGGCCGCGCGGACGTGCGCCAACCAGCAGGGCGAAGTCGGCGTCTTTGAACGCTGTGTTCGGGTCATCGGTGGCAACGATGTCTTTTACTAACGGGAAAGCACAGTCGTTGACTTCCATCACCACGCCATTCAGGGCGTCCATTGCCTGGGGAATTTCCAGCAACTGGAGAATGACAGGCTGATCCGGCCCCAGCATGTCGCCAGCGGCGATGCGGAAAATAAGAGAGTAGCTGATCTGACCGGCACCGCCGGTAATCGCAATACGTACGGGATCTTTCATCATTGCTCCTTGATTGGTTCGCCTAGGGATGGTTCTAGCCTGAGAATGGCTCAGCTGAACTCAAGACGCAAAGATGGTATGCCCAGCCAATGAAAAACTCAATCAGACATGCGGCTAGGCTTCGCGCGAAAATTGCCTGCAACCTATTGATGCATTGGCTTGCTACTCGCTGAAAAGGCTGAGTTGCGCTATGGTGTCCACGGTTTTATTCCCTCCTTTTTTGTGTTGCTAAGGACATGAACGCTCTCATGCGAAGAATCCCGTTCTCTTATGCCTTGGCTAGCCTGCTGGTGTTGGCGCTAGTGATATGGCTCGCCTTTGGTGATTTTCAGAGCTTTCAATCCACACCCCCGGACGCCTCTGAAAGTAGCGACTCCGACTTGCGTGTGGAAGTCGTCGAACAGCAGAGCATCGCCTACATTCCCGAGCAAATTGTTCAAGGCCAGCTGACGGCCCAGCGGGAAACCACCCTACGCGCCAACGCGGCAGGCTATGTCGCCGAGAAACCGGTGGACCAAGGCAGCCGCGTGGTGGCGGGCGACACCCTCTTAGTGCTGGATAACGACGCCCTGCCCGAGCAACTGCAGCAGGCCCGCGACGAACTGGCCTTAGCCGAAGCCGAGTATGCCGGCGCGCGCAACTTGCGCCAGCGCGAGCTAATTTCACAGCCCGAACTGCTGCGCCGGCAGAGCACATTGAGCGCCAGCGCCGCCTCCGTGGCGCAGCTACAGAAGCAGCTGGAGGACACCCGCCCCATCGCGCCGTTTGATGGCGTGCTCAACCGTGTTCAAGTAGAGCTGGGCGACCTACTACAGCCTGGTGAAGAGTGGGGCCAATTGGTCGATGATCGTCGCTTGAAAGGTGCCGCCTGGGTTTCTCAACAGCAGGTAGGCGATTTAAGCGTCGGTCTACCGGTAAACGCGCGCCTATTAAATGGCGACCACTTAGAGGGCGAACTGACTTTTATTAGCTACCGCGCTGAAGAGGCCACACGCACCTTCTATATTGAGGCCACGCTGGATAACCCGGCCGGTAAACGCTTGGCAGGCGGTAGCGCGGAGCTGACCATTACGCTACCACCCCGCCAAGTGCACACCCTCTCGCCCGCCCTACTGAGCTTGAACAGCGAAGGGCAACTGGCGGTTAAGCACCTGGATGACAACAACCAGGTCCAGCAGACACCCATCGAGCTAGTCAGTGCCGATACCCAGCGCGCCTATGTGACCGGCCTACCCGACCCACTGCGCCTGATTACGCTAGGCGCTGGCATGGTAGACGTTGGCGAGAGGGTGGAACCTGTCGCCGTTGAAGAAGCCATCATTACACAACCACCATCTGACCAGGGTAGCGTCGATGCGTCAGTTAATTAGTGCGGCATTAGCTCATACACGCACGACGTTACTGTTGCTGGTGAGTTTATTTCTGGCGGGCATTGTGGCCTGGCAGACAATTCCAAAAGAAGCCAATCCTGACGTCACCATTCCGATGATTTACGTCTCTCTGTCGCTGGAAGGCGTTAGCCCCGAAGACGGCGAGCGGTTACTGATTCGCCCTATGGAGCAGGAGCTGCGCGGAATCGAAGGGTTACGCAAGTTCACCGCCCAATCCAGCGAAGGCCATGGGTCCATCACGCTGGAATTCGACCCGGGCTTTGACCCCGACACCGCGCTGACCGACGTGCGCGACCGGGTGGATATCGCCCGCAGCGACCTGCCTTCCGAGGCCGATGAGCCACGGGTCATGGAGGTCAATGTGTCGGAGTTTCCGGTCTTGACCATCGGCCTTTCCGGGCAGTTAGACACCCGCGAGCGCATGACCATCGCCCGGCGCCTGCAAGAAGAAATCGAAGGTATCGCCGATGTGCTTGAAGTCGATATTGCCGGGGAGCGGGAAGACCTGCTGGAAATTGTCGTAGACCCGTTGGTGCTGGAAAGCTACGGCGTCGATTTTGACGCGCTGTTTAATCAGGTATCGCGTAATAACCGCTTGGTCGCTGCGGGCAGCTTAGATACCGGCGCGGGCCGCTTAGCCTTGAAAGTGCCCGGCATCATAGCCTCGCTTAACGATGTGATGAACATGCCGGTCAAGGTTGAGGAAGATCGCGTAGTCACCTTTGGCGACGTGGCCTGGATCAACCCGACCTATAAAGACCCCGAAGGCTTTGCCCGTATCGATGGTCAACCGGCGGTGGTACTGGAAGTCTCCAAACGCGCAGGGGCGAACATTATCGCCACCATTGGCGCGGTGCGCGAGCGCTTGGAAGAGGCAGGTGACCTACTCCCCGAGCAGCTGCGCTTCACCACCATTCTGGATGAGTCGACCACCGTCGAGAACATGCTCTCCGAGCTACTCAACAATGTGCTGACCGCCGTGGTACTGGTATTGATTGTAGTGGTCGCGGTAATGGGCTGGCGCATGGCGCTACTCGTCGGGCTGACGATCCCCGGCGCCTTCCTGACGGGCATTCTGCTTATCTGGGCGTTTGGCTTTACGCTCAATATCGTGGTGCTGTTCGGGCTGATTCTGGTGGCCGGCATGCTGGTGGACGGCGCCATCGTCGTCAGTGAGCTGGCTGACCGCCACCTGCGCGATGGCCAATCGCCCCATCAGGCGTGGCTTAACGCGGCCTCACGCATGAGCTGGCCGGTCATTGCCTCTACCGCAACGACGCTTGCGGTGTTCATTCCGCTACTGTTCTGGCCCGGCGTCGTCGGCCAGTTCATGAAGTATCTGCCCGCCACGGTGATTTTGTGTCTGCTGGCATCGCTTGCCATGGCGCTGGTATTTTTGCCGGCGCTGGGGCGTCTGTTTACGCGAACCGCCGCAACGTCTAGTGGTGCTAACCACGAAGCATCAACCACCTCCTTCGGGCGCGGCTATCGTCATCTGCTGGCCCGGTTGCTGATGCACCCGGCCTGGGTGCTGCTGGTCACCGTCCTGTTGATGGCGCTACTGTATACTGGCTACGCCCGCTTCAACCACGGCGTCGACTTCTTCCCTAACGTCGAGCCGGACAGCGCCCAGGTGCTGGTGCGCGCCCGGGGGGATTTCTCCGTCCAGGAGACCGACGCCATCGTGCAGCGGGTGGAAGCCAAGCTATCCGGCATGAGCGAAGTGCGCGCGCTGTACGCGCGCTCCTTTGCGGTGCCCAACGAGCAGCTCGGTAATGATGTGATCGGCATGCTGCAGTTCCAGTTCATCGACTGGCACGAGCGCCGGCCTGCCCAGGCGATTTTAGACGAGATGGCCGAACGCGCCGGGGATATCCCCGGCATTCAGCTTGAGTTTCAGGAGCAGGAAATGGGCCCCGGCGGCGGCAAGCCGATTGTCTTGGAAGTTAGCGCCACCAACCCTGAGGTCGCCGATGCCGGCGTTAACCAGCTGACCCAATTAATGCGCGAGCTAGGCGGCTTTGAAGACATTCAGGATAACCGCAGCCTACCTGGCGTAGAGTGGCGGGTTAACGTGGACCGCGAAGCCGCTGCGCGAATGGGCACTGACGTAACCACCATTGGCAGCGCCGTACAATTGCTGACCACTGGACTTCAGGTGGCGAGTTACCGCCCGCCCGAGGTCAACGACGAAGTGGATATTCGCGTGCGTCTGCCGCAAAACTGGCGTTCGCTGGATCAGCTTGAACGCTTGACCATCAATACCCAGCGTGGCCAGGTGCCCATCTCGCACTTCGTGACCTTAGAACCTGCGCCGAAGGTCGGCACGTTGAACCGCATTGATGGTCGGCGGGCGATCACCTTAGAGGCCGACCTGGCCCCTGGTTATCTCGCCGATGAACGCCTCGGTGCGTTACTCGACGCTGGCCGCGATAGCTTGCCCGACACCCTGATGGTCAATGTAGCCGGGGAGCAGGAGGACCAGCAGGAATCGATGCAGTTCCTGGCCAGTGCGTTTCTGATTGCGATCGGTTTGATGGCGCTGATTCTGGTCACCCAGTTCAACAGCTTTTATCAGGCGGGACTGGTACTCTCGGCAATTGTATTCTCTACGGCGGGGGTACTGATGGGCCTGCTGATCACCGGCCAAGCGTTTGGCATTGTGATGGTAGGCATGGGGGTGATTGCCCTGGCAGGCATTGTGGTTAACAACAATATCGTCTTGATCGACACCTATAATGAGCTACGCGGCCAGAACATGACGCCCGGCGAAGCCGCCCTGGAAGCAGGCTGCCTGCGCCTTCGCCCGGTACTGCTAACGGCGATCACCACGGTGCTTGGGCTTATGCCGATGGTGCTGGGGATCAATGTTGACCTGTTCACGCCCGCGCTAGGCTTTAATGCGCCTTCAGCACAGTGGTGGACCCAGATGTCCAGCGCCATTGCCGGCGGGCTAACCTTCGCCACCGCGCTTACCTTATTGCTGACGCCCTGCATGCTGGTGCTTGGGGGCCGATGGCGCTGACACCCAGCGCCCGATGAGATTATTCAAGAACGATCTTTTTCAGCGGCAGGATTGCTGCTGATCGCGCAATGAATTGCGCTCCTACAAAACCCGGTGCTCGCATCCAGCCCCTGTAGGAGCCAGACTTGTCGGGCGATCAGGCCGTCTACCAGCGTTCACTCTCGGCGGCTCGATCCTTGCTGATCGCGCAATGAATTGCGCTCCTGGTATGGATTGATCCGTCAAGGCTTCAGTTATCTCTTGCTTATCTTTCTGTCCTCAATACCTTCGGGTCAGGAAGCGAAGGGCTATCAGCGACGGTGGATCTCTCTGGTATTCGTGGGTTGGGTACCGACCTGTCATCACTTCGTCGCGGAGCTGCCCTGCTCTACATGCGAGGGTCACCCCGCCCCGGAGGGCGAGGGCCTCATAGGAGCGTCA
Organism: Halovibrio sp. HP20-59; assembly: GCF_033052795.2. Classification (NCBI taxonomy): domain Bacteria; kingdom Pseudomonadati; phylum Pseudomonadota; class Gammaproteobacteria; order Oceanospirillales; family Halomonadaceae; genus Halovibrio; species Halovibrio sp. HP20-59. The sequence continues at coordinate 1,477 of NZ_JAWJUW020000027.1, read as the reverse complement.
GGGGTTCTCCCACCGGCCCGACGCTTCCTGACCCGAAGGCACTGGAACGTGATCTTCATACGATTGCCCGGCTTCCGTGTGGCTTGCCCATGGCGTCACAGGCAATGGCCCATAAAAACCCCGCCATTTCTCGTGCGATCGCTGTCGTAACCTGCTGTTTTACCTTGCCCGTGGCCGCCAATCGACGGTAACGCCCACAGAGGCGTTTCTGGGCTTCCCAGGCGATCGCTTGCACCGTCGGCGTGGTCTGCTCGGCTCGCTTCTCAATAATGCGCGTCTTGCGCGCGGGGAAGCGGTAACTCCAGGCAGCTTCCACTAGAACGCGTCGGACATGCCCGTTGCCGGTTTTCGTGATGCCACCCTGGCGTCGGCTGCCGCCACTGGAGTGCTCGCTGGGCACGAGCCCCAAGTAAGCCATCAACTGTCGAGGCGAGTCGAAGCGGCTCATATCCCCGAGCTCAGCCAGCACCGTCATGGCGGTGATCAAGTTAACGCCACGCATCGCCATCAACGCCTTAACCACCGGTGCTAACGACCAGCTTGGCAAGGCCATTTCCATCTGCTTCTCCAAGCCCGCCACGCGTCGTTGAGCCTCTCGCACCGCCTCGATGTACTCTTGCATGACGATTTGCTGAACGGGATGATCGAAGCGGACGGTCTCCAGCCAGCGAAAGTGAGCGGGTATCCACTTGCTCTTGCCTGAATAGACCTTACCGTGGCGTAGCAAGAAGGCGTTAAGGCGCTGACGTGCCTTGAGTTCAATCGCCTTCATGTCTTCACGGGCCCGGGTCAGATCACGAATGGCTTCCTGCTCAGGTGTGGGTACCCATACGGGCGTCAGCTCGCCAGAGCGAGATAAACGGGCCAGCATGTTCGCGTCTCGGCGGTCAGTCTTAACGCGGTCACCTGCCCGGCGAGGAATCAACGTTGGTGCCACCACGTCGACATCTTGCCCGTTGGCCCGAATTTGATGATAGATCCCATAGCCACAAGGCCCGGCCTCATAACTAAACAACAGCGGTTGTCCGTCGAAGTGCTTGCTCATCTGGCGAACCAGCTTATCAATAGCGTTCGGTTCATTAGGGATTTCCCCTTTGAAAACCGGATCGTGGCGACCTATCTCAGCAACCGAGATGGAAATGCTGGCTTTATGTACGTCCAAGCCAATGTAGGCAGCGTGGATGGCGCTAGCCGACTGAAGTGAATCGGCTACCGCTTGCTGGACCATTGGTGACTGAGTTGCGCTAGACTGTTTCATGACCTGCCTCCCTCAATAGTGGCTCTGTGATGTTGCCTCAACTTCAACATAACCCACGACGTTGAGGAGAGGCAGGTCAATCCATCATGTCTACAAAACCCGGTGCTCGCACCCAGCCCCTGTAGGAGCCAGACTTGTCGGGCGATCAGGCCGTCTACCAGCGTTCACTCTCGGCGGCTCGATCCTTGCTGATCGCGCAATAAATTGCGCTCCTACAAA
>NZ_JAWJUW020000026.1:0-36372 GCF_033052795.2 Halovibrio sp. HP20-59 | reverse complement strand
AACAACATGCCGACCCATGCAGGCTCCTTCAACATTACACGCTGATTTTATTGAAAATATTCGTGGGGATCCCTCAGGTTTAAAGGAGGTGTTTATGCGTGATTCGGAAACACTTGGCTCACAGGACGCGGTGATCGCCGTGGATGTGCAGAGCGATTTTTGCCCTGGTGGGGCGCTGGGCGTCGAAGATGGTGATGCGGTGGTGCCGGTACTCAACGATTGGCTGGATAACGCCGCACGGCAGGGCGCACTATCCATCGCCTCCAGGGACTGGCATCCAGTAGCACACTGCTCATTTGAAGCCCAAGGCGGCCCCTGGCCTGATCACTGCCTTCAGGACACCGAGGGAGCTGCCTTTCATCCCGACCTGCGATTGCCGCCGGACACCGTTCGCGTTAGCAAGGGGACGGCATTTGATCGCGACGCCTACTCCGCTTTTGATGGCACCGGCCTTCAGGGTTTTCTTGAGAGCCGGGGTATCAAGCGCGTCTGGATTGGTGGGTTGGCCTGTGATGTTTGCGTTCGGGCCACTGTGTTGGACGCCTGCAAGCTCGGCTTTGAAACCCACTTGATCGCCGATGCCACCCGCGCGGTGAACCCGAATAAAGTTGGCGATGTAATAGACGAAATGCGCGAAGCCGGAGCGATCATCGAAGATGCCGTATAAACTGCAGGTTGAGCAGTAGCGCTCTGTTCAGCCTGAATGCCTGGTATTTGCCGCAGTATGGGAGAGCCTTCATCGGCGAGCGCTATGCAATGCGTGATATCTAGACGGAGGAGTTTATGAGCGACACGAGCAAAATCAGCGTGCAGTGCGTGGTGGGCGATATCGCCCAGCAGTCCGATGTAGACGCCGTCATTAATGCCGCCAATGCGCAATTGAGAACCGGCGGCGGCGTTGCTGGGGCGCTTCATCGCGCCGCTGGGCCCGGCCTAGCCAAAGAGGGGCAGTCAATGGCACCCATCAAGCCGGGCCAGGCGGTACTCACCGGCGGTCATAACCTGCCCAACCGCTGGGTGATTCATTGCCTGGGCCCGGTATACGGTGCCGACAAGCCGGAAGATCAATTACTGGCGGACTGTTACCGCAATGCACTGAAGCTGGCTGACGAGCACGGTATTGAGCGGTTGGCTTTCCCGGCACTGTCTACTGGCGCTTTTGGCTACCCGGCGGAAGAGGCTGCTCAAGTGTGTGCGGCAACCCTTGAAGCAATACTGCCGAGCTTGCATAAAGTGCGCCTGATCCGCTTTGTGATGTTCGACGAAGCGGCCCGGGATACGCTTCACCAAGCCCTGGCTCAACGCTTAACCATTGATCCAGCAGACTAGCTACCGTGTGCCAATTCCTCCATTGAGGCTTCAGTGGAGGTGGATCCGCAAATGGCTTTCTATAGCCTCAACACAATTTAATACTGGGTGTATACTTCAAGAGAAATGTAGGAGGTTATCTATGCAGGTGTCACTTAAACAGCTGGAACAGCAGGCTCTAAGCCTTAATGCTGAAGAAAGGGCAAAATTGGCAGAGGTAATGCTTGAATCATTGAATGCACCTCTTGCTGAAATTGAAGAGGCTTGGGCTCATGAAATCGAGCAGCGTGTTGCAGACTATGATCAGGGTGTTATTGAGGCTTACGCAGCGGAAGATGTTTTTGCTGAAGCCAGAAATATTGCCAAATAATGCGTGCAAAATTTATTGCGCCCGCGCGCCAAGAATTTCTCAAGGAAGTCGTCTACTACAATGAGCAGCAGCCAGGGCTCGGTGCAGCATTTGCATTAGATATTGAAGATGCAACTGCCAGAGCTTTGGAATTTCCAGAATCTGGATCTCCAGCTACAAAAAATACTAAACGAGTTTTCGCTAAAAAATTTCCATTTTCTGTCGTTTATCGGCCAGACAGTGAGGGCATTATTGTTTTCGCTGTTGCTCATCATTCTCGTCGTCCGGGGTATTGGGCGTCACGTGCATAAACGCTTTCACCTCGCGTATTCTCCAGCTCCTCAATCATCCTGCGCGCTGCATTAGAAAGCGTCCGGTTGGTATGCACTAAATATCCCAGCGGGCGGTAAATTGGTGGGGTGTCTACCTTAAGCTCCACCAGTTCGCTATCGATCAACTTTTCCGGCAGCAGGCTCCAGCCTAATCCTACGCTGCACATCATTTTTAGTGTTTCTAAGTAGTTGGTCGCCATGCTGGCGGGCAGCGTTAGACCTTCCTCGGCAAAGCGCTGGGCAATTAGCGAGCCGGTAAAGGTTTTGGCGCCAGGCATAACGCAGTTAAAATCGCATAAAGCGGAGAGTGATAGCGCCCCTTGGCGAGTACGAGCTTGGGTTGTTGCGTGAGAGGCGAGCGGGTGGTCAACCGCACAGGTAAAGCAGAGCCTGTCACGCCATAGTTCGACCACCTCTAACTGTTCATTAGGGTGGGGGGCGAGAGTTACTACGGCCATCTCCAGAGTGCCATCCAGCACCCCCTGATAAGCCTGCTCAGAATCCAGAAAGTGTAGGTCGAGTTCGACTTCTGGGTGGCGCTGAGTGTACTGCTTTAATAGCGGTGGTAAGCGGTGCAGGCCAATATGGTGGCTGGTGGCCAGAGTGAGCTTGCCGCCCACCTGGCCGGAAAGATTAGCTAGCGCCCGGCGGCTGTCCTCAACGGTAAATAAAATACGTCGCGCTTGGGGCAGCAGCACGTTACCCGCTTCAGTTAACGCAATACGTCGGCCGATGCGGTCAAACAGCCGTGCGCCTGCCTGAGACTCCAAGGTAGCGATGCGTTTGCTAACAGCGGGCTGGGTAAGGTGCAGTTGTTCCGCAGCGCGGGAGAAACTTTGTGAATCTGCCACGGCCAAAAAAGCTTGTAGACTTTGCGTATCCATTTATGAATCCTTGAAAAGGTATTCCTATTTGGAATCTAATCTATAAATAACATGAATTGCTTTTATGCGCGAGTCGCGTAACACTCTTGTTATCGCCATATAAGCAGCCCGCAGAGGCTGCCATACCGAACTAGCAGGGCACCGCCCAGGAGAGCCGCATGTCAGGTCAAACCCTTTACGACAAACTCTGGAATCAGCACTTGGTCAAGCAGCGCGATGACGGCACTGCGCTGATCTATATCGACCGCCAGCTGCTTCATGAAGTGACCTCGCCGCAAGCGTTTGAAGGCCTGCGTTTGGCAAATCGTAAGCCGTGGCGTTTGGATGCCAACTTGGCCACGCCCGACCATAACGTGCCGACGACGCTTAAAGAGCGCGCCGAGGGCAACAGCGGTATTAAAGACGCGGTGTCGTTGATTCAGGTGCAAACTCTGGACGACAACTGCCTTGAGTACGGTATCGAAGAGTTCAAAATTAACGACCCGCGCCAAGGTATCGTCCACGTGGTCGGCCCAGAGCAGGGCGCCACGCTGCCGGGTATGACCGTGGTGTGCGGCGACTCCCACACCGCCACCCACGGGGCCTTTGGTGCGTTGGCCCACGGTATCGGCACCTCGGAAGTCGAACATGTCATGGCGACCCAGTGCTTGCTGGCGCAAAAAATGAAGAACATGCAGGTACGTGTCGAAGGCGAGCTTGGCCTTGGCGTGACCTCTAAAGACGTCGTGTTGGCAATTATCGGCAAGATCGGCACCGCAGGCGGCACCGGTTATGCGATTGAGTTTGCCGGTAGTGCAATCGCCTCGCTCTCTATGGAAGGGCGTATGACGGTATGCAACATGGCCATTGAAGCGGGCGCACGGGTCGGTTTGATCGCGGTAGATGACACTACCATCGATTATTTGGCTAAACGGCCGTTCGCACCTACCGCTGAACAGTGGGAAGCCGCCGTAGCCGACTGGCGCAATCTGGTGTCTGACACTGATGCCGAGTTCGATAAAGTCGTTACTTTGCAGGCGGAAGAGATTGAGCCGCAGGTGAGCTGGGGGACCAGCCCGGAGATGGTCACCGGTATTTCTGGCCAAGTGCCCGACCCGCTGGCTGCGCTGGATGAAACCGTGCAGCGCAGCCACAGCCGTGCGCTGGAATATATGGGTCTTCACGCCAACCAGAAAATCACCGATATCAAGTTGGATAAGATTTTTATCGGCTCCTGCACCAACTCGCGGATTGAAGATCTGCGCGAAGCCGCCAAAGTCGTCAAGGGTAAGAAAGTGGCTGACTCGATCAAATTGGCGATGGTGGTGCCAGGTTCTGGCTTGGTGAAGCGCCAAGCTGAAGCGGAAGGCTTGGATAGTATCTTTATTGAAGCGGGTTTCGAGTGGCGCGAACCGGGCTGCTCCATGTGTTTGGCCATGAACGCGGATAAGCTGGGAGCCGGTGAGCACTGCGCCTCTACCTCTAACCGCAACTTCGAAGGGCGCCAGGGTTACGGCGGCCGAACACACTTGGTTAGCCCTGCCATGGCAGCAGCAGCGGCGATCGCCGGTCACTTTGTCGATGTTCGCACTCTGCCGGCCAACGACGCTACCCACGCTCAGGAGGCTTAGGCCATGAAAAAATTTGAACGTTTTGAAGGCTTGGTGGCCCCCCTTGATCGCGCCAACGTCGATACCGACTTGATTATCCCAAAGCAGTTCTTGAAATCGATCAAGCGCACCGGCTTCGGCGTTAACCTGTTTGACGAATTGCGTTATCTGGACGAAGGCCAGCCGGGGCAGGACTGTTCGCAGCGCCCGCTGAACCCTGATTTTGTGCTCAATCAGCCGCGTTACCAGGGGGCTGAAGTGCTACTGGCACGGCGCAACTTTGGCTGCGGCAGCTCTCGCGAGCACGCCCCCTGGGCGCTGGAAGATTTTGGCATTAAAGTGGTGATTGCACCCAGTTTTGCCGATATCTTCTACAATAATTCGTTCAAGAACGGCATTTTGCTGATTACCTTTTCAGAGGAAGTGGTCGATCGCCTGTTTGCCGAAGTGGAAGCCAGTGAAGGCTACCAGTTGGATGTGGATTTGGAGAATCAGCGAGTCATCACCCCCAGCGGCGAGATTTTAGAGTTTGACGTGGATGAGTTTCGTAAGCATTGCCTGCTGGAAGGGCTGGACGATATTGGCCTGACGCTAAAAGACGAAGACGCCATTCGTGCCTTTGAGCAGAAACATAAAGCCGCGCGCCCCTGGCTGTTTCGTCAGTCTGCTTAAGCCAGTCTCCAATCATTAAGTGCTAAGGAATTTGCATGTCTCATAAGGTTTTATTGCTGCCGGGTGACGGTATTGGCCCCGAGATTGCCGCCCAGGCGGCGCGCTTGTTGAAAGCGTGCCAAGAAGCGGGCTTGGAGATTGAAGTAGAAGAGGCGCTAGTGGGCGGCGCCGCCTATGATGTCCACGGCGACCCGCTGCCCGAGGAAACCCTGGAAAAAGCCAAAGCCTCAAGCGCCATCCTGCTCGGGGCGGTGGGTGGTCCTAAGTGGGACAAGATTGAAGACCTCTCCAAGCGGCCCGAAAAAGGCCTGCTGGGTCTGCGTAAGAATCTGGGCTTGTTCGGCAACCTGCGCCCGGCGATGCTCTACCCGCAGTTGGCCAGTGCCTCCAGCCTGAAGCCCGAGCTGGTTGCCGGGTTGGATATTATGATCGTTCGCGAGCTCACCGGCGGTATCTACTTTGGCCAACCCCGGGGCATTGAAGTGCGCAACGGCGAGCGGGTCGGCTTTAATACCTACGTTTATTCGGAAAGCGAGATTGAGCGCATTGGTCGCGTCGCGTTTGAAATGGCCCAGAAGCGTGGCAAGAAGCTCTGTTCAGTAGACAAAGCTAACGTGCTGGAAGTCACCATCTTGTGGCGTGAAGTGATGGAGCGTTTAGCGCCGGAATACCCTGATGTTGAGCTGTCTCACATGTACGTGGATAACGCCGCCATGCAGCTGGTGCGCGCACCCAAGCAGTTTGATGTGGTGGTCACCGGCAATATGTTTGGCGACATTCTCTCTGACGCAGCCGCCATGCTCACCGGCTCTATCGGTATGCTGCCTTCAGCATCGCTAAACGAAAGCGGGCAGGGCATGTACGAACCTTGCCACGGCAGCGCGCCGGATATCGCTGGTCAGAATGTGGCGAATCCTTTAGCAATGATGCTCTCTGTCGCCATGATGCTGCGTTACTCGTTGGGTGAAAATGCCATGGCCGAGCGCATCGAAGCCGCCGTTGGCAGCGTGTTAGATGATGGTCTTCGTACCGCGGATATCGCCTCAGAAGGAATGCAAACCATTGGCACCGATGCCATGGGCGATGCGGTATTGGCGGCGTTTACTAAACAGTAGGGTGGTAGCCGCTGTGCGGTTTTAAAATCACCGTCAAGAATCGTGTATAATGCAAGTATTCATTCTTTGCAGGAGGACTTTATATGTTGAAAGTCGGTTTCGTGGGATGGCGCGGCATGGTCGGCTCAGTGCTGATGCAGCGCATGCAGGAAGAGGGTGATTTTAACGGTATTGAGCCGGTATTCTTCACCACTTCCCAGGTTGGCCAGCCTGGCCCCGACATCGGTGTGGACGTACCTCCGCTGAAAGACGCCTTTGATATTGAAGCGCTCAAAGCATTAGATGTTGTCGTCACCTGTCAAGGCGGTGACTACACCAAGCCGGTCTATAAAGATCTTCGCAGCGCAGGTTGGAACGGCTACTGGATTGACGCCGCCAGTACTCTGCGCATGGAAGATGAAGCGACTATCGTGCTGGATCCGGTCAACCGTAAGGTCATCGACGACCAGCTAGCCAAAGGCGCTAAAACGTTTGTGGGCGGTAACTGCACTGTGAGCCTGATGCTGATGGGCTTGGGCGGTCTGTTTGAAGCCGATATGATCGAGTGGATGACCTCCATGACCTATCAGGCGGCTTCTGGTTCGGGTGCCAAGCACATGCGCGAACTGCTCAACCAAATGGGCACACTGCGCGATAGCGTTGGCGAAGAGCTAAAAGACACGTCAAGCGCAATTCTGGATATCGATCGCAAGGTAACGGCTGCCATGCGCAGCGGCGACTTCCCGACCGATAACTTTGGCGCGCCGCTGGCAGGCAGCCTGCTGCCGTGGATCGACACCAAGCTGGATAACGGCCAAAGCCGTGAAGAGTGGAAGGGCAGCGTTGAGACCAATAAAATTCTTGGCCTCGGCAATAACCCGGTCCCCATCGACGGCCTGTGTGTTCGTATCGGCGCGATGCGCTCGCACAGCCAAGCGTTCACTATCAAGCTCAAGCACGATGTGCCACTGGATGAGATCGAAGATCGCATCGCCAAGCACAACGAGTGGGTCCAGCTGATTCCTAACGATAAAGACGCCACCATTGCTGGTCTAACGCCTGCTGCTGCCACCGGCACGCTGCAAGTGCCGGTTGGCCGCTTGCGTAAGCTGCAAATGGGCGGTGAATACCTGTCAGCGTTCAGTGTGGGTGACCAGCTGCTGTGGGGCGCCGCAGAGCCGCTGAAGCGCATGCTGAAGATTCTGCGCGAACAGTAAATACTCCTCAGTAAGTCGATAAAAAGCGGGAAGCTGATCACAGCTTCCCGCTTTTTTTATGCGTTTAATCACGACAGTAGTGGGAAAATTGGCGTTATTTCGTTACGTTATGATTAAAAAGACGTAATACGATAGACTTGCATTGTTAGTTGTAACGTTTAGTAGGCACTTAGGGAGCATTCATGAAAAACATACTGACATGGGTTGTATGGCTCTCATTGAGTGCTGTAAGCCACGTCGCCTTGGCTGTGGAGCTGGGGTCGGCGAGTGTCAGCTCGTTTCTGAATGCACCGCTAAATGCCACCATACCCGTGTTGGAAAGTGGTGATTACGCTCGCAATGCTATCCGTGTTCGTGTTGCGGAACAGCCCGCTTTTGCTGCACAAGGGGTTGAGTGGACCTCGATAGCGGCGAGTGTTACCGCAGAGATTCAAGAGCAGCAAGGCCGCCGCTTGGTTCGCTTACGGTCAGAACAGCCGATGGACGAGCCTTGGCTGGAGCTATTATTAACTCTTGAATATCCCGACGGCCAGGCATCTAAAGCCGTCACTCTGCTATTTGATCCCGAGAGCTATTCCCAGAACAGTGCTCAAAACCGTTCTCAGGGTCAAGCCGGGAGCGCTACCTCAGCTGCAACCACTAAGGCCCCTTCTGCGACAACGTCGCCGCCAGTCAGAAATGCCAATGAGAGCAGTGCAAACAGCGCCTACGTGAGCAGCGGCGATACGCTGTGGGGCGTTGCCGAGCGCGTTAAACCCGCTGAAGCCAGCGTGCAGCAAACGATGGTGGCGCTCTTGGAAGCTAATCCGGCGGCCTTTCCGACGGGAAATATTCACGGAGTGAGGGCAGGTCAAACGCTGCGCATACCGGACACTGAACGCATTCTGGCACGCTCACACCGCGACGCCGATGCGGCCATTCAAGCAATGAATGAAGCCTGGCGTGCACGCCGTAACGGGCCGCTTCGGTCGGTACCGCTTCCTGTTGTTGAAGCCGCCCCCGTTTCGGAAGCATCAATCGCTACCGCTCAGGCCCTGCAAGCGGGCGCAACTCAAGCGAATAGCGCGCTAGCAGCAGGCGGTTTGGAATCGGTCGTGCCGGAGCCGGATGGTACAGAAACAGTCGATCAAGCCGCGGTTGAAGAAGAAACCAACGAGCCTGAAGCGTTAACCCGAGCGGAACTGACCGATCAGCTGCGTTTAAGCCAAGCGACGCTTCAGCAGGTTCTCGAAGAGCGTGAGTTGATGCGTGCAGAACTTAACGAACTGCGTGGCGAAGTCGCCTCGTTGACTGAGTCGCTAAGTGATGCGCTGGCTGCTCAAGCGCAATCTACAGAGCCACTCGCTGCCCGTATGCAAGAAAGCGATGGCCCGAGTGTGGGCGGCTTCATCGCTCGCTACCAGTGGCCGCTAGCGTTAATAGCCATCGGCCTGCTAATCGCGTTGCTGATATGGCTGCGCAGGCGCCGTGAAGAGACGTGGGAGAACGTTTCGTTTGCTGAGCCAGTGGTAAAACCAACGGCGGCGCCTGGCCCAGCACCTAGAGCAGAATTTACGTCAGAACCCATGCCAGAATCTACGCCTACGCCAGAAACTATGCCAGAAGCTATGCAGGAGGCTGTTCCTGTTAGTTATCCGGCAGCTGACAAATCGCATGATGACATTGGGCAAGGGGCAATGTCTGGCGGCGAGCCAGAAACCGAACCTACTGCTCCTGCAGATACTTCCAGCCGTGATGATGAATCGTCAATAGACCCCGATCAGTGGCTGCTTGATGAGTACGCGCAGAACAGGCCGCAACAAGAAGACAACCTTCGCTATGAAAATAGCCAGGCAGCAGGGCTTGCTGAGCCGGAGCCTCGGCGAAGGTTGGCATTGTGCTTGGTTGCCGTTGAGCAATCGGCAAAGGTGTCGTTAGCGCCTTCTCCAAGCGTTGGCTTGATGCGCCAAAGGCTCGCTGACCTCGGTGCTGATTTTTCGGCGGAATCTGCCGTTCACGTGCAGGCAACAGCGCGTCATCTGGAAACACCTGAGGTTACGGGGCATCGTTTTATTGATTATCACCCACCTACCCTAAACAGTGCTTCAGGCCGCCACGATAGCCAAAGTGCCGACACCCTGATGCAGCCAACGGTCGAGTTTCAGACAACTCCATCAGCGCCCGCCCCAACACCGCATCGACCGATTGAAGATGAGTGGGAAATCGAAGAGGTGGCATTCAAGCCGCGAGCCCTGGATAATGGTAGTCCTTCAAAATCCTCAAAATGATGTGCCTTGATGACGCTGTTCTATCACTTCGATGAGAAAATCCCGCTGACGGGTCGCATAGCAATGGGGGTCGAGTACGACGGTACCCATTACTGCGGCTTTCAGCGCCTGAAACATGCGGCATCGGTACAGGCCTCGCTGGAGGCTGCGCTAGCGAAGGTGGCCAACGCGCCTATCCGAGTTCACGCTAGTGGGCGTACCGACTCCGGTGTGCATGCAACCCGGCAAATAGTGCATTTCGACCCGCCGGTGGGGCGTTCTGAAAAAGCCTGGATATTCGGCGTTAATACCCATTTACCCCGCGATATGGCCGTGCGCTGGGTCAAACCGGTGAGTGATGACTTTCATTCACGCTTATGCGCGCTGGGCCGTCGTTATCGCTATGTGTTGCTGAACCAGATAAGCCGCCCGGTGTTAGAACGGGCGAATGTCACCTGGTGTCGTGATCCACTTGATGCGGATGCCATGCACCGCGCCGCCCAGGCGCTGGTAGGAGAGCACGATTTTTCCAGCTTCCGTGCTGCAGGTTGTCAATCCAAAACCCCCTGGCGGCACATGCACTTTGTTGACGTAAAGCGCTACGGTCAACTGGTGATGATCGACATTCAAGGCAATGCGTTTTTGCACCATATGATTCGTAATATCGCCGGTGCGCTGGTGAGTGTTGGCCGAGGTGCCCAAACTGAAAGCTATATCGCGGAACTGCTAGCGCTGAAAAATCGTCGTAAAGGGGATATTACTGCGCCTGCCTGCGGGTTACATTTTGTCGATTCGGTTTATGATGAACGTTTTGATCTACCTCAAGAGCCCGTAGGACCGCAGCTACTCGCGTTTACAGGCGAATGGACGGGTGAGCGCGAATTGCCCGACACCCCGCGTGTGGCCTACCGCCGCAACCGCTCGCTTGCCAATCCAGCGTTTAATCCTGAGTAGGAGGCGTCGCTATGAATGAGTTGCCGCAAACCCGTACCCGTATAAAATTCTGTGGCTTTACCCGCAGTGAGGATGTTGATCGTGCAGTCGCATTGGGCGTTGACGCCCTGGGTTTCGTTATGTGGCCAAAGAGTGCGCGTAGCTTGGATGTAGAGCAGTTGGCAGCACTGTCAGCCCGCGTGCCAGCGTTTGTGACCCGCGTCGGGCTGTTTGTTGATCAGTCTGCCGAGCTTATTGAGCGCTGTTTGCCCTATCTGGATATGCTTCAGTTCCACGGCAATGAAACGCCTGACGACTGTCAGCGTTTTTCGCTACCTTGGATGAAGGCGCTGCGCATGCGCGATGAGGTTGATCTAGCCCACGAGGCTGAGCGCTATCATCAGGCCCAGGCTCTGTTGTTAGACGCCTATCGGCCGGGAACGCCGGGCGGCACAGGGGAAACCTTTGATTGGACGAGAATCCCCGCAAATCTTGCAAAACCTGTTATCCTCGCCGGTGGGTTGAGTGCTGATAATATCGCCGACGCCGTGCGTCATGTGGCGCCTTATGCAGTGGATGTATCCGGCGGTATTGAAGTCTCCCACGGCTGTAAAGATGCTGACAAAATGGCGTCTTTCGTGCGTTATGTAGCATTAGCTGACGCCTGTTAGGGCGTTCGCCACATAAGTTTAAGTGTATATAGGTATATACGTTGCTTATGAGGATTTTTTCAATCTACGTTTTACGTTGATTCATTTATTGTTTGCCTGTTCTGGCGATCTTGTGAGGTATCCCTGTGACTGTTTCTGCGACGCCTGCACCAAAAACCAAGTTCAGTGAACTGACTCAAATGCCGGATGCCCGTGGTCATTTTGGCCCTTACGGTGGCCGGTTCGTGTCGGAGACCCTAAGCTTCGCGTTGGAAGAGTTGGAGAAAACGTACTTAAGCCTGCGTGATGACCCCGACTTCCAGGCCGAGTTTGACTACGATCTTGCCCACTTCGTGGGGCGCCCGTCACCGCTGTATCACGCCAAGCGCTGGTCGGAAAGTCTCGGGGGCGCACAGATTTGGTTAAAGCGGGAAGACCTGAATCATACCGGTGCTCATAAGGTAAACAACACCATTGGCCAGGCACTGTTAGCCAAAAAAACCGGTAAGCCGCGAATTATTGCTGAAACCGGAGCGGGCCAGCATGGCGTCGCCTCGGCGACCGTGGCCGCCCGCCTAGGACTTGAGTGCGATGTCTATATGGGGGCTGCTGACGTTGAGCGCCAGAAGCTCAATGTCTACCGTATGCGCTTGCTGGGTGCCCGGGTGATTCCCGTTGAGTCCGGCACCCGCACTCTTAAAGACGCCATGAACGAAGCCCTGCGTGACTGGGTCACCAACGTTGATAACACTTTCTATATCATCGGTACCGTCGCGGGCCCGCACCCCTATCCGCTGCTGGTGCGCGATTTTAACGCGGTGGTGGGGCGCGAGGCGCGTCGCCAATCGCTTGAGCAAATAGGTCGCTTGCCCGATGCGCTGATTGCCTGCGTAGGCGGTGGCTCAAATGCCTTGGGGTTGTTCTATCCGTTTGTTGAAGATGACGACGTTGCTATGTATGGCGTTGAAGCCGGGGGTGACGGTGTGGAGACCGGCCGCCACGCGGCACCGCTCTCTTCTAACGCGCCGCGCGGCGTGCTTCATGGCAACCGTACCTACTTAATGTCAGATGAAGCCGGTCAAGTGTCTGATACGCATTCTATTTCAGCGGGCTTAGACTACCCGGGCGTAGGCCCCGAACATGCCCTATGGAAAGATGTGGGGCGCGTTGAGTATGTGGCGGCTAACGATAAAGAAGTGCTGGAAGCCTTCCGTGAGTTGACTCACATGGAGGGCATTATGCCCGCCCTTGAGACAGCCCACGCGCTGGCCCATGCCAAGGTGCTGGCGCCGACGATGCGTACTGACCAACATATTGTGGTCAACCTTTCTGGGCGTGGTGATAAAGACATCATGACAGTGGCTAAGATTGATGGCATCGAATTTTAAGGGCAGCTTTTCTAAGGGCAAGCATGAACCGTATTGATCGGCGTTTCAGTGAACTTAAACAGCAGGGTCGCAAGGCCCTGATACCATTCATCACCGCAGGGGACCCGGCACCGCAGTACACCGTAGGCTTTATGCACGCACTGGTAGAAGCCGGTGCAGATGTGATTGAACTGGGTGTGCCTTTTTCCGACCCTATGGCCGATGGCCCGGTGATACAAAAAGCCTGCGAGCGGGCGTTAAAACAGGGCACCCGGTTGGTTGACCTGATGCAAATGGTTAAAGAGTTTCGCCAATCCGATACCACCACGCCCGTAGTGCTGATGGGTTACTTAAACCCGATTGAGCGGATTGGCTACGAGAACTTTGCCGATCAAGCGGCGAGTGTCGGCGTCGACGGCGTGCTAATTGTGGATATGCCGCCGGAAGAAGCCGAAGAAATCGGGCCGCTGCTGAAATCACGCGGTTTAGCGGCAATTTTTCTCGTTGCGCCTACCACTTCTCACCAGCGTGCCGCTACAATATGCGCTCATGGTGAAGGATACCTGTATTATGTTTCGCTGAAAGGCGTGACTGGCGCCGCTACTTTAAACGCTGACGATGTTGCTGAGCATTTAGCGCCGCTGCGTGAAATGACTGATTTGCCGCTGTGCGTGGGGTTTGGTATTCGAGATGGCGTGACAGCGGCAGAAGTGGCTAAAGTGGCCGATGGTGTGATTGTGGGCAGTGCCTTGGTTAACCGTATCGCCGAGAGCGTCGATGCCCCGGAAACCATCCCAGGCCAACTGAAAAGTGTATTAGCAGAAATGCGCTCGGCGATGGATGCTTAAAGCAGAACGCTTTACCGCCTATTGATTAAATTGACGACACTCATCACGCCTGGTTTTGCCAGGCATTGACGTATAACGGAAGCCTTTTTGATATGAGCTGGTTAGACAAGATCGTGCCCTCCATGGGTCGTATCCAGCGTAAAGACCGTCGTGCCAGCGTGCCCGACGGTCTCTGGCGTAAATGTCCCAAGTGCGAAGCGGTTCTCTATCTCCCTGAGTTAGAGAAACACAACAGCGTCTGTCCTAAGTGCGATCACCACCTGCGCTTGACGGCGAGAAAACGCTTGGACTGGTTCCTGGATAAAGCCGAACGCCAAGAGATTGCGGCAGACATTGAGCCCAATGACCGCCTTAAGTTCCGCGATTCCAAAAAGTACAAAGACCGGCTGACCGCGGCGCAAAAAGATACCGGCGAGAAAGATGCGCTGGTGGCTATGCGCGGTGAGTTGGATGGCCTGCCGGTAGTTGCCGTTGCCTTTGAGTTCACCTTTATGGGCGGCTCGATGGGGGCTGTCGTTGGTGAAAAATTTGTTCGTGCCGCAACGCTGGCGCTGGAAGAAAACATTCCGCTGGTGTGCTTTGCTGCCTCGGGTGGGGCGCGAATGCAAGAAGCGCTCTTCTCGCTGATGCAAATGGCAAAGACATCTGCCTCGCTCGAAAAGCTTAAGCAAGCGGGCGTGCCGTATATTTCGGTGCTCACTGACCCAGTATTTGGTGGAGTGTCTGCTTCGCTCGCTATGTTGGGTGATTTAAATATTGCCGAGCCCAATGCCCTGATTGGTTTTGCTGGCCCACGGGTTATCGAGCAAACGGTTCGTGAAACACTGCCCGAAGGTTTTCAGCGTAGCGAGTTTTTACTCGAACATGGCACTATCGATATGATCGTTCACCGCCATGAAATGCGCGCGCGCATCGGCGGTGTTTTGCGCAAGTTAACCCATCACGATGCTTCACCGCCTGCAAACGCAACGACGGCTGAAGAGTCAGCTATTGCTGAGCCGGTCACCGAAGACGCTGCATTAGCGGACGCCACTGACACCACTTTTTATAAAGTGGGTACAGCTAAGAGTGACGCCCCCGCCGCTAAGAGTGACGACGATTCACGCAATGCCTGATTCTGTGCAGCCGGATTTTCGACAGCCATCGTCTCGAAGGCCATTTTCTTTACAGCAATGGCTCGAGTATTTGGAAACGTTGCACCCGGTAGGGATTGATATGGGCCTAGCGCGTGTTGCGCAAGTGGCTAGGCGTATGGGGTTGCTTTCACGTCCTATTGCCCCCTGTGTGATTACCGTGGCAGGCACTAATGGCAAGGGGTCAACCCTTGCCATGATTGATAGCGTTGCCCGCGCCCACGGGCAACGAGTGGGCACTTATACGTCTCCCCATTTATTGCGTTACAACGAGCGGGTCAATATTAACGGCCTAGAGGCTGACGACCAGCTGCTCGTGCAGGGCTTTGAGCTTGTCGAGCGCGTGCGTTTGCAAGACCCTGAAATAAGCCTGACCTACTTTGAAGCAGGTACGCTGTGCGGGCTTTGGTGTTTGGCCAATGCTGAGTTAGACATGGTGGTGCTCGAAGTAGGCCTGGGTGGTCGGCTGGATGCGGTCAATATTATTGATGCGGATGTGGCTATCGTGACCACCATTGCCCAGGATCACGCTAACTTCCTGGGTACTGACCTGGCCCAAATAGGGCGTGAAAAGGCCGGTATTTTTCGCGCTGAGCGCCCCGCAGTGCTGGGCAGCCAAACGTTGCCCGCTAGCGTCGCCGAACAGGCGCAACTATTGGCGTCCCCTACGTTCAGCTTAGGTCAACATTTTGACCATTCTTCTTCATCTGATAAACCTGAACAATGGCGCTGGCAGGGGCAAAATGCCGATGGTGAGGTGATTGCCATAGATGGCCTTCCCGATCCAGCGCTACCCGTTGATAACGCAGCTACCGCTCTGCAGGCACTGGCACTGACTGGGCTTACACTGAACAAAGCACAGGTGTGCCAAGCGTTGAGCACAGTGCGGCTAGCGGGTCGCCTGCAGTGGAGGGGGCCATGGTGCTTGGATGTAGGGCATAATCCCCATGCCGCCCAGTACGTTGCCCAACATTTGCCGGCGCCCCCCCAAGGGGGTCGGCAATGGTGTCTAATCGGCATGTTGAATGATAAAGATAGTGACGGTGTCATACAGGCGTTGGCGGCGCGTATCAGTGATTGGGTGTGCGTCACACTACCAGGCGAACGTGGCTACCCGGCGGAAGCGTTATGTCAGCGCGTGGTTGCCCAAGGAGGGCGGGTTCACTTTTGTGCTGACACGCCGCAAGCAGGTGTTGATTGGCTTGCCAACGTGTTAACGCCCAATGACCGTGTTTTGGCCACCGGGTCGTTCTTTACAGTAGCGGCGCTGTTAGCTCGACCACTGCCAGCGGGCGCTTTGCCGCTTGATGGAGACGGAAATGAAATACGGTAAAACGGAACGCATTAGCGGTATTGTGATTTTACTCGCGCTTCTAGCGATTTTTGTGCCATGGCTAATGAGCGACCCAGCGCCAAGGGAAGAGCGCCCGCAGCCCAGTTTTGTGATTGAGCAGCCCATTGAGGTAGAGCGTCGTGACGTGCCAGCGCCTGAAAGGCCAGCAACGGTTAGCGAGCCGTCGTTACCGACGATACCACCAGACGAAACGGGTGAAGATCAAGCCCCCATTGATGCGACGCCGCGGTTACCGCAAACCGATCCAGCCGACGATGCCAATGCTTCAACTTCCAGCGCCGAAACGGCTAACACCAGCGAACCCGACGGGGGGCCAGCCACACCCGATAGCGACCCTATTGCTGATTTAATTGCCCGCAATAGCGGCAGTGCTGGCAGTTCGTCGCAACGTCAAAATGCATCTAACCCCGCGTCTAGCGCGCAAGGAGAGTGGGCGGTGCAAGTTGGCAGCTTTGGCGAAGCCGGTAACGCGCAGCGCCTTAGCCAACAGCTTTCGGAAGCGGGTTTTACTGTTTATCAGCGTGAACGCGGTAACAATATGACCACCGTCTTTGTTGGCCCTTATGCCACTTCCGAACAAGGGGAGTCCGCCATGGCGTCGATTAAAGAGCGGGCCAATGTGCAGGGCCTACTTGTTCGGGTAAGAGATTAACCCATGGCGTTAACCTGGATTGATGCGGTTTTTTTGGCCGTGCTGGCGTTATCAATGCTAGCCGGATTTGTCAGGGGATTTGTTCGTGAAGCATTGGGTTTGGCCGCCTGGGTCGTTGCCTTGATGGTTGCCCGAGTGCTTGCTGAACCGGTGGCCGAACTGATGAGCGGGCTTATCGATAGCTTTGATGCCCGTCTAGTGCTTGCTTTTATACTGGTGATCTTTGCCGTCATTTTGCTTTGCGGCATAGTCATTCGCTTAGTGCATGCGGCGATTGAGTGGGTAGGCATGGGGCTTTTGAATCGCGTGGCGGGGGCCACTTTCGGTGTTGCTCGCGGGGTGGTTATTTTGCTGGTGGCCACCGTGCTTATTACCCTTACGCCCTTGGCCGAGCTGCAGGCTTGGCAAGGGGCTGAACTGCGCCCAACGTTTCTTCAATTGCGTGATTGGGCCATTAGTCAGTTAGATCAGTGGGACCGCGAGCTGCCTGAAGCGCCGTCGTCTCTACGCGATATTTCGCTACCCGAGCTGCACTTGCCCGGCAGGGCGGAGCGCGAGGTTATCCCATCAGGTGATTGACCTGTTGACGAGATCGATTCTACGAACGTACGGGCTTGCTTAGGTATGTGACTTAGGCAAGCCATGGCATTAAGCGAGGTAACGTGAATGTGCGGTATAGTGGGCCTTTTGGGCAAGCAGGCGGTAAATCAGGGAATCTACGATGCCTTGACCGTACTTCAGCATCGTGGCCAGGACGCTGCCGGCATGATGACGTGGAGCGAAGGACGCTTTTTACTGCGCAAGAGTAACGGCTTGGTGCGTGATGTATTTCATACCCGTCACATGGCGCGCTTAAAAGGTAACCTGGGCATCGGCCACGTGCGTTATCCGACAGCAGGCTCTTCAAGTGAAGCTGAGTCACAGCCGTTTTATGTTAATTCCCCCTACGGTATAACGCTGGCGCACAATGGCAATCTGACTAACTCAGAGCAGTTAAAACAGGAGCTGTTTTCAACCGATCTGCGCCATATCAATACCAGCTCTGATTCTGAAGTACTGCTCAACGTATTTGCCCATGAGCTGGGCAAGCAGGGCCTTCACCTGGAAGCAGAAGATATCTTCGATGCCGTGCGTCGCGTTCACCGTCGCTGTAAGGGTGGCTACGCAGCCGTTGCGATTATTAACGGCTTTGGCATGGTAGCGTTTCGCGACCCCTATGGCATTCGGCCGGTGGTGTTCGGTACTCGTGAAGAAGACAACGGCCAAGCCGTGATGATTGCTTCCGAATCTGTAGCGTTAGACGTGGGCGGGTTTGAACTTGAGCGCGACTTATCGCCTGGCGAAGCCATTTTTGTCGATATTGAAGGCAATATTCATACCCAGGTATGTGCCGACCGCCCGCAGCTACGTTCGTGCATTTTCGAGCATGTCTATCTTGCCCGCCCTGATTCACTGCTGGACGGCGCCTACGTCTACGGAACGCGTATGCAGATGGGCCGCAAGCTAGGCGATCGCATCTTAAACGAGTGGCCGGATCACGATATCGATGTCGTTATCCCGATTCCGGACACCTCGCGGACCTCCGCGCTTGAAATGGCCCAGCACCTCGGGGTGACTTACCGCGAAGGGTTTATGAAAAACCGCTATATTGGCCGTACTTTTATTATGCCGGGTCAGACTCAGCGGAAAAAATCGGTACGTCAAAAGCTCAATGCCATCGACGTTGAGTTTAAGGGCAAAAACGTATTGCTTGTGGACGACTCCATTGTACGCGGTACGACCTGTAAGCAGATTATCCAAATGGCCCGGGATGCCGGTGCCCGAAAGGTCTATTTTGCCTCGGCGGCGCCGCCGGTTCGCTTTCCTAATGTGTATGGTATCGACATGCCAGCCGCGTCTGAGTTGATCGCCCATGGGCGTAGCGAAGAGGAAGTGGGCGAGCTGATTGGTGCTGATCGTATCTTCTATCAAAACTTGGAAGATCTGAAAGCGGCTTGCCGCGAAGTGAATCCTGAAATGGAAGAATTTGATTGTTCTGTGTTTGACGGTAACTATGTGACCGGCGATATCGATAACGCTTACCTGGACGCGTTGGAAGCAAGCCGCAATGATTCGGCTAAGGATCAGAGCGCTGGCGATCATGCGTTGGTGGACATGCACAATCAAGACGACGACCTGGAAGATTAGGAGGCAAGCCGTATGCACGATGACAATCACCAGGAAGACGGTCACCAGGATGAGTGGTCATTAGAGACGTTGGCGATTCGGGCGGGCCATCAGCGCACCTTCGAACAGGAGCACTCTGAACCCATTTTTCCGACCTCAAGTTTTGTCTACGAAAGCGCTGCTGAAGCAGCGCGAAAGTTCGGCGGGCATGAACCGGGTAACGTTTACTCGCGCTTTACCAACCCAACAGTGCATACCTTTGAGCGCCGCTTAGCGGCCCTTGAAGGTGGTGAGCGCTGTGTCGCGACCAGCTCTGGCATGTCGGCGATTTTATCAACCGCGCTGGCGCTGCTCTCGGCAGGCGATGAAATTGTCGCTTCCCGTTCGTTGTTTGGCTCGACGGTTAGCTTGTTCGATAAGTACCTGGGCAAGTTGGGTATTACCACGCGTTATGTAGAGCTTTCTAACGTCGCCGCCTGGGAAGCGGCGATCACACCGAAAACGCGCTTATTGTTTGCCGAAACGCCCTCAAACCCGCTGTCTGAAATTGCCGATATTCCGGCCTTGGCAGCGCTGGCAAAGCGTCACGATGCGCTACTGGCGATTGATAACTGCTTTCTGACACCGGCCCTTCAGCAGCCGCTAGCGCTGGGCGCTGATTTGATCATTCATTCGGCAACCAAATATCTGGATGGTCAAGGCCGCGCGGTGGGCGGTGCCGTGGTAGGCAGTCATGCGCTGCTTGAAGAGGTGTTTGGGGTAGTGCGTACCTGCGGGCCTTGCCTGAGCCCCTTCAATGCCTGGATTTTTACCAAAGGGCTGGAAACCTTATCGCTGCGTATGAAGGCACACTGTGAAAACGCCTTGACCTTGGCGCGCTGGCTGGATGCCCATCCGGCGGTTACCCAGGTGTATTACAGCGGTTTGGAAGAGCATCCTCAGCACGCCTTAGCCAAACAGCAGCAGAAAGGCTTTGGCGCGGTACTGGGGTTTGAAGTGTTGGGTGGACAGGAAGGTGCGTGGCAGGTGATTGATGCGACGCGTATGCTGTCGATCACAGGTAACCTTGGCGATGTTAAAACCACGATTACCCATCCAGCTACCACCACTCATGGCCGCCTTTCCGATGCGCAAAAAGCTGCAGCGGGTATTACCCCAGGCCTCATTCGTGTAGCGGTGGGTCTAGAGAGCCAGGAGGACATTCAGCGTGATCTGGCCCGCGGATTGGATGCATTAGCCGCTCGTTAAAAAGACGCCTTCTCCCTAGCCTTCAATGTCACCAAAACCGGTCCAAACGCCAGACGTTGGCCGGTTTTTTTATTACCATGGCCAATCAATCCCTGTGAACAGCCGCTTTTATGGTTGGTTTTATGACTGGTTTTAAGTCTGATTGTACGAACGCCTTTTTTAGGGACGTTTTAACAGTATTTTTTATAAACAGTTTTTACGAATGATGTGTTCTGCTTTTTTCAGCAGTTTTCAATACCATTACACGCTATGCTTTCGCTATAGCATTATTCGCTAGTCGGCAGTGATCAATAAGGGAAAAAGCGATGTGGCAAAACAGTCGTAGCGGGTGGGGATTGGTCAGTATTTTGTTTCATTGGCTAAGCGCACTGACTATCATTGGGCTTTTCGCGCTAGGCTGGTGGATGACCGAGCTCGGTTACTATGATCCCTGGTACAACCAAGGCCCTTGGGTACACCGCTCAATTGGTATTTTACTGCTTTTTACCACCCTAGTGCGTCTAGCCTGGCGCTTCACTCAGCCGACCCCTCAGGCAGAAGGCCGCCGCTTAGAGGCTATTGCCGCGCATCTCGGTCATATTGCTCTTTACGTACTGGTGTTGGTGGTCATGGTAAGTGGTTACATGATCTCGACGGCCGACGGGCGAGGCATTAGTGTCTTTGGCTGGTTTGAAGTGCCTGCGCTGCTACATGACTTTCCCAATCAGGCGAGCTTAGCGGGTGAAGTTCACTGGTACAGCGCTTTGACGCTGATGATCCTAGCCGCTGGTCACGCGCTTGCCGCGCTTAAGCACCACTGGATGGACCGTCATAAGACGCTGGTGCGAATGCTAAACCCAGCCTATAGCCAGCGTCGAGATCACAATGTAGTTAAGTAATCGTTATTTTGTAAGTGATTTTTTATACGTCTATTTTTACGCACACTGCGCTGGTGATATTGACCTGCTGCGGTGCTTATCAAGAAAAGAAAGGAGCCATTAACGATGTCTAAAACGATCGGGTTTAAAAAGACCGCATTCGCAGCTGCTGTTGCCGCCGCCGCGCTGGTACCGTTGAGCCAGGCGCAGGCAGCTGACTATCAAATTGATACTGAAGGTCAGCACGCCTTCGTTCAATTTAAAATTAGTCACCTGGGTTTTTCGTACATTTTAGGTAGCTTTGAAGAATTTGGTGGCCAATTCGCTTATGATCCTGATGATTTAGGGGCCTCCTCAGCGGAAATCGAAGTACAGATTGATAGCCTGAATAGCAATCACGCCGAGCGTGATCGTCATATTTTAAGCGATGATTTCCTACACGCCAGTGAATATCCGACTGCCACGTTTACCTCGACAGGCTTTGAAGCCACGGGCGACAATGAAGGCGTACTGACGGGTGATCTGAGCCTACATGGTGAGACCCAAGAAATTGAGATGCCGGTGACGCTGATGGGTGAGGGCGATGATCCTTGGGGCAATTACCGCGCCGGTTTCGAGGGTAGCACCATGCTAACCTTGAGCGACTACGGTATTGATATGAGCGACTTCCCTGAAGTCATGCATCAGCTAGAGCTTTACGTAACGTTTGAAGGCATTCGTCAGTAAACGTTAGCGCTGTCATTGCGCCACCGCCCTGTAAGGGGTGGTGGCGTTTTACGTTAAACTAATCAATGACTAACACGTTGAAATAAGGAGAGAGTGTTTGGCAGCTGTCATGCACCAAAGAGAGTTGGCGATAACCCTATGGCGCCAAACGTGGCCTATGGCCATCGGGGTTCTGGCGTTATTGGGTTTTCAACTTGTTGATAGCGCTTTTATAGCCCGCTTAGGGACCGCGCCGCTGGCGGCGCAGTCGTTCACCTTCCCGATCTCATTTTTGATTATTGGCATTCAGGTAGGCATGGGGATTGCGATTGCCGCACTTATTTCCCGGGCATTAGGTGCGGGTGAAAGCGAGCGAGCCACGCGCTTAAGCAGCTTGGTGTTAATGACGGGCGGTGGAGTGATAGGCCTACTGGCGATCGCATTATGGGCGTTTCATGTGTCCATCTTTCAACTGCTCGGGGCTGATGACACAACGCTTGGCTATATTCGTGCTTATTGGGCGCCTCAGCTATTTTCGGCCTGGCTAGGGGCAATGCTGTATTTTACGTATAGCGTTTTTCGCGCCCACGGTGATACCAAGTTGCCGGGTAAAATAATGGTGCTCAGCAGCCTCATTAACTTAGTGCTGGACCCGTTGTTTATTTTTGGCCTGGGTGATTGGCAAGGCTGGGGGCTGCCAGGGGCCGCATGGGCAACCGCGATTGCGTTTGCAGTCGGGCTATCGGTTACCAGTTATAAATTAGCCCGGCGTCGGTGGGCTTCTCAGCATGGGCTATGGCTGGAAGCAAAACAGTCATGGCGGCCGTTTACGGGGATTGCCGCTCCCGCCATGGTGAGCCAACTGATGCCGCCGTTGGCGGCGATGCTGGCTATTTCCGTAGTGGCAGGGCTGGGGGAAAGCGAAGTGGCGGCTTGGGGGTTGGCGAGCCGTTTAGAAACGCTCTCGCTAATGGTTATCTTGGCAATGACCATGTCGCTGCCACCCTGGCTTGGGCGCTGCTATGGGGCCGGTGATTGGGAACAAATACACCAACTTATGGGCTTGGCCATTAAGGTTGCGCTGGTGTGGCAACTTAGCCTAGGCATTGTGCTTGCTGCGGGTGCGCCTTGGCTGGCGCTAGCGCTAGCCGGAAACCCTGATGTGCAAAGCGAGCTGACGTTGCTCATTCGCTTTCTACTGCCCAGCTATGCCGCCCTGGGGATTTGCATGTTAGTGGTCTCAGCGGGAAATGCTTTGGGTTGGCCACTACGTGCCATGTTGCTTTCCAGTGCGCGACTGTTTATCTGCTATTTACCTTGCCTGTGGCTAGGGTCGCAGTTCTTCGGCTGGTGGGGAGTGGCGGCGGGTGCCGCCATTGGAAACCTGTTGGCGGGCTTGATGGCTTGGCAAGTTATGCGACGCATTCTTTCTCGCCCGCATCGGCAGGCGGGATATGCCAACTCAACATAGCTGCTCATACCTTTGACAAACGCTCAGGCACAGCAAAACGCCCAGATAGTACCTACCTGGGCGTTTGTCTTTAAGCAGGGATGGCGTAGTGGTTAGTCATTGACGGCGGCAATTGCTTTGGCAAGGTAGGGAAGGTTCTCATGCGAGAAGCCTGCCACGTTGGCGCGACCCGAGCGCACCATGTAAATACCAAACTCATCGCGTAGGCGGTCTACCTGCTCTGGCGTTAAACCAGTGTAGGAAAACATGCCGCGCTGCTCCGCCACGCAGGCATATTTTTCGTCTAGCCCATAAGGCTTGAGCGCCTCTACGAAGTCACGACGCAGGGTATTGATGCGATCGCGCATCTCGGTAAGTTCTTCGCGCCACAGCTCGGTAAGTTCGGCGTTGTGAAGAATCTCGCTAACAATCGCACCGCCGTGAGCCGGCGGATTTGAGTAGTTTTCCCGCGCAACGATAGCTATTTGCGAGCGGATGTTCTCCATCTGCTCGTTGTCTTTCGCCACCATGATTAGGCAGCCGGTACGTTCGCAATAAATGCCGAAGTTTTTCGAGCAAGAGCTGGTGATAATGGCTTCGTCGAGATTCTCGGCAAGCAAGCGCACGCCGTAGGCATCTTCATCCAAGCCTTCGCCAAAGCCTTGGTAAGCGAAGTCGATTAGCGGTAGTAGCTGACGCTCTTGGACAATCTCTAATACTTCCTGCCACTGATCGTGGGACAGGTCGAACCCGGTTGGGTTGTGGCAGCAGGCGTGCAGCACAACGACATCACCCGTTGGGATCGTATTAAGCGCTGCCCGCATACCGTCAAAATCAAGACGGTTATCAGGATCCACATAAGGATATTTATGCAGCTCAATACCCGCTGACGTGAAAATCCCGTGGTGGTTCGGCCACGTCGGATCGCTCACCCAAATACCTTTGTCTGGAAATTGCGAAGCGATAAAGTCAGCGGCTAACCGCAACGCACCGGTGCCTCCAGGTGACTGAGTAGCGCTAGCTCGGTTGGCTTTCAATACCGATGACTGAGCGCCGAACACCATGGGAAGGATGACTTCGCCATAGCTGGGTGAGCCATGCGAGCCAATATAAGTTTTCGTGGTTTCATTCTTGAGCAGGCGAGCTTCTGCTTCCTTAACGGCGCGCATTATCGGCGTGTTGCCTTGCGTATCGCGATAAACACCAACGCCTAAATCCACCTTTTGCGGATTAGTATCTTTTTTGAAAGCTTCGATTAACCCGAGAATGGCATCCCCTGGGACTCGCTCAATGTGCTCAAACATTTATTCGACTACCTCGTCGGTTCTGGCGGCAAGAATGAAGTCATTGTCATGCAGGCCTTGTATCGCATGGGACCACCACGTGACGGTGGCTTTACCCCATTCGGTGGTGATTACCGGATGGTGACCTGCCTGTTCTGCAACCTCGCCAACGCGCTGGGTAAAAGCCAGTGCACTGGCAAAGTCAGAAAACGTAAAACTTCGCGACAGCTTCATGATGCCATCGTGCTCGACAATCTGCCACTGGCTGAGGCTTTTTAGCTGCTCTTGAGCTTCATCTTTGCTTAACGGTTGCGCATTTTTGCTGCATGGTTCGCAGGCGTGTTCGGCAAGCTTTGTCATCTGTATTCTCCTGTTACTTTAACGTGTCTTTAGCGTAGAAGGCATACACGGTCACGATCAACATCTTTAGCGTTATAAAGCGCTTGATCAGCGCGTTCAATGAGGCAGGTCAATGGCTCACCACAGTGATATTCAGCATTGTGAGCGAGTTGGTCGCGGTCAATATGCTGGCGTGCTTTGCCCCCGCTTTCTAAATAAGGGAAGTGCATACGGCCGTTTTTCGCGCAGTGAAACTGGAAAATGGCGCTGTGGACCTATGGGATAAAATGGTCGGCTCTAACGCTTTGCGCTACGTCTATATCGTTCACGTGCACACGTGAATCTCCCAATATGTCAATATCTTTTTAGAATAGTGATATTTCCATTTGATTATTTATTTCGTTGTAAATCTCACCGGCAGGCGCTGTGCTGCTGGAAATTAATGATAAAATTAATTACTTTTTTATATATAGAATCCTATTTTTATTCCTTGAGGTGATTTCTTGGCAGCAGGACGCGAGCAGAACACTCGGTTGCAGGGTTTCGTCAGTTTGGTGGGGGCAGGGCCAGGCGACCCAGAATTATTGACACTAAAAGCTTATAAACGCCTTCAAGCCGCTGAGGTAGTGCTTTATGACCGTTTAGTGAGCGATGAAATCGTTGCCTTTATACCCGCCAACGCGCAGCGTTTCTATGTGGGTAAAGCGCGTTCACTACACAGCGTCCCCCAGGAGGGTATAAATCAAGCGTTAGTAACGTGGGCAAAACAGGGCAAGCACGTTGTCCGTCTCAAGGGTGGTGATCCGTTTATCTTTGGCCGTGGGGGAGAAGAGCTTGAAGCGTTGGTGGCGGCCCAGGTTAGCGTGGAGGTGATCCCAGGGGTAACCGCCGCATCGGGGTGTGCCGCCTACGCGGGCATCCCTTTGACGCATCGCGATCATGCCCAGTCAGTTCGCTTTATCACCGGCCATTTGCAGCAGGGGGAGTATGCGCTGGATTGGGACGCGCTAGCACGACCGGGCCAAACATTGGTGTTTTATATGGGCCTAAGCAGCGTTGAGGTGATTACCCATGCGCTCATTCAGCACGGTTTAGCACCTGAAACCCCGCTGGCCTTGATTGAACAAGGTACGACAAGGCAACAGCAAACGCATACCGGTATGCTTTCGGCGCTGCCAGCGGCTTTCTTGGCGGGGCTGATTAAACCGCCTACGCTATTAATAGTGGGGAGCGTAGTATCGCTGCATACAACACTTGACTGGTTTGATGCCCAGAATGGACGTGCCTCAGGTTTCCATGAAGGCAAACATCCCCTGCCCACTAGGAATGATTAACTGTTTGTGCTTGGATGGTAACTATGCAGCAACATTCATATACAGTTTAATGAACAAACTAGCTAGATATGTTGAGCTGTGTATGCTTATAAGGGAATCAATCATCGTTAGCCTAAACACTCGTTAGCTTAGAGCAAAGAGGAAAGCACAATGTCGGAAGCAAACCACTCGGATAACCAGTCACCTGATAACAAGCCGGAACCGGCGAAAAAGTCTGATATGAAAACGCTCTTCCAAGACAACCGGGTAAAAGCCATTGCCGGCATTGCAGCCATAGCGGTTATCTGGGCGATCATGGCTCAATCTAACGCTGGATCGCGCCAGGAACGCGTCGCCGATTTAGAAGAGCAACTGGCGAGCACCGAGCAAGAAAATAGCCAAATGAGCCAGCGCATTGCGGAAATTGAAGAGGCCGAGGAAAATTTAGCTGCACTACAGGAAGAAACGGCAGCATTAGAGGAGCAGCGTGAAGAAGCGGAGTCCTCGCTCGAAAGCACCGAGAGTGATGCCAGCTCTGTAGAGTCGCGTCTTGAGGAGCTTGAGGCCGAGCGAGCTGCGCTGGAAGAAGAAGTGGCGTCCCTCAACGAACAGCTGGAGAGCGCTGAGAGCAATATGTCTGAGTTGCGCGAAGAGCGTGACGCCATTGTTAGCGAGCGTGATGAAGCAGAAAGCACGCTGCAGCAGGTAGAGGAAGCGCAACAGAGTGCTCAGGATGCTCGTCAAGAAGCGGAAGCCGCCCGTCAGGAAGCCGAGCAGCAGCGTCAGCAAGCGGTTGAAGAGCTGAGTGCTACCCAAGATGAGCTGGCTGAGTTAGAAGAGCAAATTAGCCAAGCTAACGAAGAGTTGAGCGGCCTGGAAGAAGAAATTTCGACCGCCCAGGGCGAGCTTGATGAGGTTAGAAGTGAGCGTGACTCGCTTATCAGCGAACGCGATGAACTGCAAAACGAAGTAGACGCGTTGACTTCTCAACGTGAAGAGGAAGAGCAAAACTTGAGTGATGTGCGTTCTGAAATCGATGATGTCAGAGTCGCCCTTGAAATTGGCCGCGAGGAAATGGCGAGCGTTGAGAACGACATTGAAGAGCGTGAAAATCAGCTGGAGCGTTTAGAAGGCCAGTTAAACGAGTGGCGCGATGAGCTTTCCATTCTAGACAGCCGCATGGCCGAGGCTGAACAATCTGCCAGCGAAGCCACTTCCTCTTCTCAAGGCAGTGCTTCACAAGGCAGTTCTTCAGATAGTGGCTCTTCAGGTGAAAGTTCTTCAGATAACGGCTCTTCAGAGGAGGGGGCGTCTGGAAATGGAGATGAAAGTGCCAATGATAGCAACGGTGGCAGTGAAGCAGAGCAGCAAAACGAAGGCTAAATAGCGAGCCAGCGTTAGCGCCTGATAGCAACAGGTGGAGAGCGGATGTCGGTTACTCGGCATCCGCTCTCTTGTTGTTGGTTTATGATTGCGGTCGCGAGGCGTATCATTCATATCACGTTAATTCAGATCAAGCGCCTAAACGAGGAGTGCCATTGAATGGATGGGGTTAAACATATTATCGCAGTGGCTTCAGGTAAAGGCGGCGTGGGTAAATCCACCGTTACCGTCAACCTGGCGCTAGCACTGTCGGCACAAGGGTACCGCGTCGGTGTTCTTGATGCGGATATTTACGGGCCCAGCCAAGCGCAAATGCTTGGCGTCAAAGAAGGTGTGCGCCCCCAGTCCGCGGGCAATGATAAGTTCCTGCCGCTTGAGGCCCATGGCATTCAGGCCATGTCGATGGCGTTTATGGTCAATACACGCGAAGCCATGGTATGGCGCGGGCCAATGGTTGTCGGTGCCTTCCAGCAGATGTTGACGCAAACCCAGTGGGATAACCTCGATTTTCTGCTGATCGACATGCCTCCTGGCACCGGGGATATCCAACTAACGCTGGCCCAAAAGGTGCCGGTGGCCGGGGCGGTGATTGTGACCACGCCGCAAGATATTGCGCTTTTAGATGCGCGCAAAGGGATCGAGATGTTCCGCAAGGTCAAGGTGCCGGTGCTTGGCGTGGTGGAAAACATGAGCCTTTACCACTGTGAAAGCTGCGGCCATGAAGCGGCTATTTTTGGTACTGGAGGCGGGGATAGTATCGCCCAAGAGTACGACACCCAAGTGCTGGGCCGACTGCCGTTGACGCTTTCTATTCGTGAACTGACGGACTCAGGTCAACCGAGTGTGGTGTCTGAACCGGACGGGGCCGTTAGCCAAACATTTGCTAGTATTGCCCAAAAAGTAGCCGAGGCGGTAAGCGCCAACCAAGGCGATGGGCCCACTATTTCCTTTAGCGAGTGATGACAGCATAGATGAGTATCAAATCTGATAATTGGATTCGCCGCATGGCAAAAAGCGACGCGATGATCGAACCGTTTGAAGCCGAACAAGTGCGCTATATGAACGGTCAGCGCGTTATTTCCTACGGTACTTCAAGCTATGGCTACGACGTTCGTTGTGCGGATGAGTTTAAAGTTTTTACTAATATTCACTCGGCGATTGTTGATCCTAAAGCCTTTGATGCTAAAAGCTTCGTCGATATCAAAGGCGATATGTGTATTATTCCGCCCAACTCATTCGCGCTGGCGCGAACGGTGGAATATTTTCGCATTCCTCGTAACGTGTTGACCATTTGCTTGGGCAAGTCGACCTACGCGCGTTGTGGCATTATCGTTAACGTGACGCCACTGGAGCCTGAATGGGAAGGTCACGTGACCCTGGAATTCTCCAATACCACCAATCTGCCGGCGAAAATTTACGCCCATGAGGGCGTTGCTCAGATGCTGTTCTTAGAGTCTGATGAGGTGTGCGAAACGTCGTACAAAGACCGCGGCGGGAAGTATATGGGCCAGCGCGGCGTTACCTTGCCTTGTACTTAACCTTAGCCTGCGCTGTGTGACTATAAAAAAACGCCTTACGGTTTCAAAACCGTAAGGCGATCTTAGTACTTTAGCTAAATGCGTAATGTCAGTCTTGCGACTCTTCGTCGAACTCTTCATCAAGTTCTTCAGCGGCATCGGCGTGGGAAAGCCGCATGCCGTGATCAGGCAGCAAATGGCCATCCATTTTTGCGCCGTCCGGGGTGAACTGCAGCCGACCCTCCAAAAACCACTGAACCGCGATCGGGTAAATCAGGTGCTCTCTAGCACGGACTTTTTCTTGCAGTGTATCCACCGTGTCGTCGTCGCTTACCTGTAGCTCAGCTTGCAGTACTACCGGGCCACCGTCTAGCTCCTCAGTCACAAAGTGAACGCTACAGCCATGGCTGGTGACGCTGTCAGCCAGGGCGCGGGCGTGAGTGTGGAGCCCTTGGTATTCGGGCAGCAGCGAAGGGTGAATATTCAGCATGCGGCCTAAGAAGCGTTGCACAAAGCGAGGCGTCAAAATACGCATAAAGCCTGCCAGCACAATCATATCGGGCTCATGGCGTTCAATGACTTTGATCAGCGCACCGTCGTATGCCTCGCGGCTATCATATTCCCGATGGGGCAGAGCGACCGCATCAATGCCGGCGTCATGGGCGCGCTTCAAGCCATAGGCGTCAGCGACATTGGAAATCACCGCGACAATTTCACCGCCGCCTAAACGGTCGTGGGACTGAGCATCAATCAGCGCCTGCAGATTGCTGCCGTTACCGGAAATAAGCACCACGATACGGCGAGCCCCGAGAGGCTCCGGCGTTACGTCCTTGATGGTATCGCTTTGATAGTCGGTATTGGTCATGCCGAGAGGTTCTCCAGAATAACGGCGTCCTCTTGGCGCTTAATAATCTGGCCAAGGTGGTAAACGGTTTCCCCCTCGCCTTGCAGGTGAGCGATGGCTTGCCCTGCTTGAGTTTGCGGCACTACAACGACCATACCAATACCGCAGTTAAGTACGCGGTGCATTTCGGTTTCATTAACGTTGCCGTGGGCTTGCAGCCAGTCAAAGATGGCTGGCCGCGTCCAGCTGTTAATATCAATGTGCGCTGCAAGGCCGTCGGGGAGTACGCGGGGGATGTTTTCCAGCAGCCCGCCACCGGTGATATGCGATAGCGCGTGAACATCAATATCGCTATTGCGCATTAGTGAGAGTAGCGATTTGACATAGATTCTGGTCGGCGCCATCAGCGCATCGGCGAGGGTGCCGCCGTCGAATTGGGTGTCTAAAGGGGTATTGCTGACCTCAAGAATTTTACGAATCAACGAGTAACCGTTGGAGTGCGGTCCTGATGAGGCAAGCCCTAATAAGACATCGCCCTCAGCCACCTTGCTACCATCTAAAATGTCGGCTTTTTCAACGACACCCACACAAAAGCCAGCCAGATCATAATCGCTACCAGCGTACATGCCCGGCATTTCGGCAGTCTCGCCTCCCACTAACGCGCAGCCAGCTAGCTCGCAACCGGCGCCAATGCCGGTGACAACGTCAGCAGCAATATCCACATCGAGCTTACCCGTGGCATAGTAGTCAAGAAATTGCAGCGGTTCAGCACCAGCAACGATCAGATCGTTAACGCACATGGCGACTAAATCAATCCCAATGGTGTCGTGTTTACCAAGATCCATGGCTAAGCGCAGCTTAGTGCCGACGCCGTCAGTACCCGAAACAAGTACGGGGTGGCGATAACCTGCCGGTATTTCGCATAGTGCGCCAAATCCGCCTAGTCCGCCCATTACTTCGGGGCGCATAGTGCGTTTGGCAACGTGTTTGATGCGGTCAACCAAGGCGTTACCGGCATCAATATCGACGCCTGCATCCTTATAGCTGAGGGAAGGAGTAGCCGAAGAAGAGGAGGTCTCGGTCATGACAGATCCTGTGAAACTAATAACGGTGCTGGTAGTGCTGGCGACATGGCCAGTGCTGGGCAATAACTGGGGCGGATTGTAACACTCAGCGGCCGATGCCGCACCGCCGTCACGCATAATGCAAAGCTTACAAGCGACTTTCGCGTATATCCGGCATAGTAGGCGACAATGTTAGTGTGCAGATTTAATTTAAGGATGAGAGATATCTATGCGGAATTCTTGGTGGGGCGTCCTTTTTTTAGGCGTAATAGGCGGTTTGATCTTTTTGCTAGATGCGGTATTGATGCCTTTTATCGCCGGGATGATTCTTGCTTATTTAGCCGATCCACTAGCTAATCGTTTTCAGCGCTGGGGTATGAACCGGCCGGTGGCAGTCAGTAGTGTATTTTTAGTTTTGCTAGTCGTGCTGGTGGTGAGCCTACTGATATTAATCCCGCTGCTCGTCCAACAGCTTAAACAGTTGGGCGAGGCCATTCCAAGTATCTTCAATTGGGTGGAAAGCGTTCTCGCCCCTCAAGTGCAAGAGTGGACAGGCTATGACTTAACGGCTGAGTTAACCAATGCTCGCGAAACGCTGGTGGAAAACTGGCGGGATGCTGGTGGTTACTTAGCCCAGGCGCTGGGGCAAATTGGCCGTTCAGGCATGGCTTTTGTATCGTGGATTACCTACGTGGCGTTGATTCCTGTCGTCACCTTTTATTTGCTCTTGGACTGGGATCGCCTGTTGACCAATATTGCTAATCTTGTGCCACGCCAGTGGGCCGACGATACTTATCGCTTAGCGCGTCGGTGTGATGAAGTGCTGTCCTCGTTTCTACGTGGTCAGCTGCTGGTCATGCTCTGCTTAGGGGTGATTTATGCGCTGGGCTTAACGCTGATGGGGCTTAATTTTGGCCTATTGATTGGCTTTGTGTCGGGGTTGGTAAGTATCGTGCCGTTCTTAGGCTTTATTGTTGGTTTAGTCATTGCCCTGGTGGTCGCGCTCTTCCAGTACGCTACTTGGTGGGCCGTGTTAGGCGTTATCGTGGTGTTTAGTATTGGTCAAATGGCAGAGAGCGTGATCCTTCAGCCTAAATTGCTCGGTGACAAGATTGGTTTGCACCCGGTCGCGGTTATTTTTGCCGTGCTTGCAGGAGGCAGCCTATTTGGGCTGACAGGGGTATTATTAGCCTTGCCGGTCGCTGCGGTGATTCTTGTTCTACTAAAGGAAGTAAAAGCTCGCTACCAAGACAGCGAGCTATACGACGATAAAAATACCGACAAGCCGTCGGCAATAATTGAGGTCAGTTCTTCGCACCATGATGAGCTGGGACCGCGTGATGAACGGGAGTCACCATGAGCCGCATACCGGCACAGCTTCCCTTGGGGATAGGGCTGCGTGATGATGCAACCTTTGATAATTATTATGTAGCGCGAACCAATGCGCCTCTGGTCGAGCACCTCATTCAGCAGTTAAAGCCAGAGGGTGAGCAGTTTGTGTATATCTGGGGAGCGCCAGGTGTTGGGCGCAGCCATTTGCTACAGGCCGCCTGTCATGCAGCGTCAGACGCGGATAGGCGTGCCCTTTACTTACCGTTAAACGACTTAGGCCACTTTCCACCCTTGATGCTTGAAGATATTGAGCGCTTGGATATTGTGGCTATCGATGATTTGGAGTGCGTGATTGGCCGTAAACGTTGGGAAGAGGCGCTGTTCCATGCCTTTAATCGACTAAGGGATGCAGGCAAAAAATTGCTGATTGCGGCCAGTGCCTCCCCGCGTCAGTTAAATGTGGTGCTCCCCGATTTAGCCTCACGATTGACCTGGGGCGTTACCTTCCACGTTAACGCATTAGAGGACGACGATGAGCGCTTGGCGGCTCTGAAGTTACGTGCCAGTGTGAGAGGCATGCAACTGCCCGATGATGTGGGACGCTATATATTGCACCGCGGCCCGCGTGAGTTAGCTGAACTGTGTCGGGCGGTGGAAACCCTGGATAAAGCGTCGCTGTCTGCCAAGCGAAAGCTGACTATTCCGTTTGTGAAGTCGTCGCTCGGTTGGTAAAACGCCCCTGTTGGCGAGGGCCAACAGGGGCGTTTATAAGACTTGCTTACCCGCTTACTGTTTCAGTAAACGATTAAGCAGTTTTGCTCATTTTGCTAGCAGCAGTTTGCGCTTGCTTGACATTGTCTTCGGTAAGTTTCTGGCTTTTCTGGATAAAGTCCTGCTGCAAAGATACGACTTTGTCGGTATCGCCCTTAACACGCTCAGCTAGCTCTTTAGCCACTTTCTGCTGGCCTTCCATGTAGCTGCGCAGACCTTCTGGATCTTTAATGTCCATCATCTGGCGCATTTGCGCAATGCCGGTGTCGACATAAGCTTTGCTGGCATCCATTTGAGCATTGAGCATTTTTTCGCTGTAATCAATGCTCAGCGCCATGTAAGCACGTACTGGTGCCATAAACATGTTGTCAAACTGTTGGTTCATTTCGTTAGTATTTAATGTACGCATCGTCATACCCTCCTGGTTTTAGTCTTGCCAAAAGCAGCTATCCACAGGTTGGCGCTGCTTATCGAATGAGTAGCTTTTCAAGCTATCTTGCGGTGCAGCATAGCAACTGTTTTTGTGCAGTGCAACATTTGATTTTTGCCATTTGAATGTCCGTAGGGTAAGGGCGTGTTTACCCGCATGGCTTAACCAGCTAGCTTGAAGGTAATTGATGTAGCTTTAGCTAGCGAACGATAGATCGGCTATGCGCTCAGATAAGCATCACTACTAATCTTACAGATGGGAGAAAGAGCAATGGCAACACGGATGGAACGCGACAGCATGGGCGAATTAGAGGTGCCTGCTGATGCCCTTTATGGTGCGCAGACCCAACGGGCAATCAACAACTTCCCTGTCTCTCATACGCCTATGCCCCTGGCCTTCATTCACGCAGTCGCGCGTATCAAGCTAGCGGCAGCCCGGGCTAATCAAACGCTAGGAGGGCTTGATAGCGCGCGCGGGGAGGCGATCCAAAAAGCGGCGCGCGATGTGTTAACGGGTAAGCACGACCAACACTTTCCCATCGACGTGTTTCAGACGGGGTCGGGTACTTCCACCAATATGAACGTCAACGAGGTGTTGGCGACATTGGCAAGCCGTGAGGGCGTTAATGTGACGCCGAACGACCACGTCAATATGGGCCAGTCCAGCAATGATGTGATCCCCACGGCGATTCACCTTTCGGCTGCCATCGCGGTGCACGAATCCCTGCGCCCAGCGCTTGTCCATCTGCGCGATACTATCGACCAGCGCGCCAGCGAGCTTAGCCATGTGGTTAAAACGGGACGAACTCACCTTATGGACGCTATGCCGCTGCGTATGGATCAAGAACTAGGTGCCTGGTCGAGCCAGGTGAACCAAGCCATTGAGCGGTTTGATAGCGCTATGAAAAGGCTGTGCCGTTTAGCCCAGGGGGGAACGGCCGTGGGGACGGGTATTAATGCTCCCAACGGTTTCGCTGAGCAGGTCGCCCAAGAGTTAAGCGAACAGACAGGGTTGATGTTCACCCCCAATGACAGCTTTTTTGCCAGCCTCTCCTCCCAAGATGCCGCGGTGGAACTTTCTGGGCAGTTAAAAGGCTTGGCCTGCGTGATTATGAAGATTGCCAATGACCTGCGCTGGATGAATTCAGGGCCACTGGCGGGGCTAGGCGAGATTGAGCTTGAAGCGTTGCAGCCAGGCAGCTCGATTATGCCGGGCAAAGTTAACCCTGTTATCCCTGAATCAGCGGCACAGGCGGCCGCTCAAGTCATCGGGCTGGATAGCGCAATAACCGTCGCTGGGCAAAGCGGCAATTTCCAGTTGAATGTGATGCTGCCGTTGGTAGCGTCCAATCTACTTTCGTCAATTAGCTTGATGAGCAATACCGCACGGCTGTTGGCGGATCGAGCGATTGCCACCTTTAAAGTGCGTGAAGATAATCTGGAAGGTCCGCTGGCGAGAAACCCCATTTTGGTAACGGCGCTAAATGGCGTGATTGGCTACAACGCCGCCGCCGCCGTCGCCAAAGAAGCCTACCAAGCGGGGCGGCCAATTATCGATGTGGCAGAGGAGAAAACGGATCTCGACCGGGAGACGCTCAAGCGGCTGCTGGATCCGACCGCGTTAACTCACGGAGGCATTCCCGAATAACGGGGGGTCAGGTTAGCTAACTACTTAGGCATCTCGTGTTCAGGTTTCCTGGGTTTCGGTTTTACCATCCTGAATAGTTTCGCTGGCTTCGTTATGCTCTTCGGTATTGGCTTCAGGGTTTTCGTGTTCGTCTTGGCGCGAGGGGCGATAGCAGAACGTCGCCAGCATGGGGAAGTGATCCGAGCCAAAATAATCGAGGCGCTGCATGCCCACGAGCGTGAAGTGCTCGGTCACAAAGATATGATCAAGGGGCCAGCGCAGCATCGCGTATTGGGCATGAAAGGTGCTGAATAAGCCCCGCCCGCGGCGTGGGTCGAGCATGCCGCCGACACGACAAAATAGTCGTGTCGTGCGTGACCAGGCCACATCGTTAAGGTCCCCAGCCACCAGTGTCGGTTGAGGGTCCTGGTGAATTTCTTTACCCACCAGTAGCAGCTCAGCATCGCGCCAAAGGGATTCTTCACTTTCGCTAGGGGCGGGTGGGCGCGGGTGTACGGCATAAAGGCGCACGGTGTCGCCGTTCGCAAGCTTAACGCGAGTATGAATAGAGGGGATATCGTCTTGGATCAGCCACTCGACTGAGGTGTTATGAAGCTCAAGTGACGAGTAGAGATGCATGCCGTATAGATTGTCGAGTGGGATTTTAACGCTATGCGGCCAACGCTCAGTTAAGGCCGGGTCTAGCTGATCCTGCCACCATTGGTCTGATTCAAGGGTTAGCACGATGTCAGGCTGGTGCTGATGAATCATATCAATCAGGGATTGAGCTTGCCGATTTGTTGTTAGCACATTGGCAATAAGTAGCGTAATGGTTTTATCGGCGTCGTTACTGGTTGCCGCCTTAACCTGAACAGACCATAGCTTCGTAAAGGGAAGGATATAATAGCTTTGAACTAGCAAGCTGATAGCCGAGGCAAGCAGTGCTACCCATCGCCAGGGGCCAGGCTCAACCCAAATAGCCGCGGCTAACCCGGTGATCAGCGCTAGGCAAGCGATCTGTAAGCGTGGGAATTCAAAGCTGCGGATCAACCACCAGTGCAGCTCGATGCGCGCGATAAGTGTAGCCAATAACAGTACGATGGCGATGCTTCCTAGCAAAATACCCAGCATGGCTTATTCTCCTTATGAAAACGCGCAGGCCATTGAGTGCTTAGCCTAGCGGTAGAGGGATATAAGTGTCGAATGAAACGAACGAATGGGAAATCTTTGAATCGCTCAGACCAGCAAGCTGGCTCAGGGAAATAGCTTGCAATTCAGGGGCGAGGGCGTAAAATACGCATCCGTTGCCTGGCTTGCACATGCCTGAAAAAAGTACAGCAGGACCATAGCTCAGTTGGTTAGAGCGCCACGTTGACATCGTGGAGGTCGGCGGTTCAAATCCGCCTGGTCCTACCA